>JAQTRB010000141.1 GCA_028712015.1 Syntrophales bacterium | reverse complement strand
TTGACCCAGTTGCGAATCTTCGCGATGGCGCGGGAAGTCACCACATATTTCAGCCAATCCTTGCTGGGGTGATGGCCGGTCTGCGTGATGATTTCCACCCTGTCTCCGTTTCGCAACTGATATTTCAGCGGAACGATGCTGCGGTTCACCTTGGCGCCAACGCACTGATGGCCGATTTCCGTATGAATGCTGTAAGCGAAGTCTATCGGAGTGGCGCCCTTCGGAAAGGATCGTACATCGCCATTCGGGGTGAACACATAAACCTCCTCCGGGAACAGGGCTACCTTCAGGTTGGACATGAACTCACGGGGATTTTTGATCTCCTGCTGGGCATCCAGCAGATCCCGAAGGATCTTGATCTGATCATCATCGGTGGAGAAAGCGCCGCCTTCTTTGTATCGCCAATGGGCGGCAATCCCCTCTTCCGCCCATTCGTGCATCGGCCTGGTCCGGATCTGAATTTCCACCCGCTCCCCGTAGGGTCCGATGACCGTGGTGTGGAGCGACTGATAATGGTTTGCCTTAGGCATCGCGATGTAATCCTTGAACCTCCCGGGAACGGGCACCCAGAGGGCATGGACCATGCTCAGGGCTTCGTAACAGTCCTTTTCCTTGTCGGAATCGAGAATGATGCGGAAGGCGGTCAGATCGTACACCTCGTCGAAATCGATGTGCTGTTCCTTCATCTTCTTGTAGATGCTGTAAAAATGCTTGGCCCGTCCTTCCACCTCTCCTTCGATGGCGAAACGCTCCATCTCCCGGCGAATGATCTCCTTGACTTCCTCGGCATACTGCGCGCGTTTCTTCTGCTTTTTGACGATCCTTCGGGCCAGTTCATTGTAGGCATCGAAGTCCAGATAGCGGAATGCCAAGTCTTCCAGCTCTATTTTCATCCAGTTGATGCCCAGTCGGTTGGCCAGTGGCGCATACAACTCCAGGGTCTCTTTGGAGATGTAGCGTTGGCGGTCCGGGGTTTGAAACTCGAGGGTTCGCATGTTGTGAATCCGGTCCGCCAGACGGACGAGAAGAATTCGGATATCGGAAGACATCGCCAGAATCATTTTGCGGAAATTCTCCGCCTGCCGCTCCTCCTGATTTCCAAGGGTAATTTTGCTGATTTTGGTCAATCCGTCGACCAGAAACGCCACTTCCTTGCCGAAACCCTCTTCGATCTCTTCCAGTGTGGCCAGTGTATCCTCCACCGTATCGTGCAGAAGACCCGTCGCGAGGCTTGCCGCATCCAGCTTCATGTCCGCCAAAATTCCGCATACCTCCATCGGATGCGTCAGATAGGGCTCGCCGGAGAGACGAATCTGACCCTGGTGAACGGCTGCGGAAAAGATATAGGCCTTTTCGATCATTCCGATTTCAGCGGCGGACAGATAGGACTGTACTTTATCGAGGATGTCGTTGATGCGGAGCATACGTTTTGAAGCCCTTCAAAGGTTCAACGCAAAAAGCCGCGGTCGTTTATCCGTCGGTCCCTCCGGATTCCCGTATTCGGGCCGATAAAAACGGAGCGACCTCGGAAACCGGCAGGATGGTCGTCTCTCCGGTGCGCCGGTTCTTGATCTCCATTTTTCCATCGGCCAGCCTCTTGGGACCGACCGTCACGCGATAGGGGATTCCGATCAGATCGGCATCCTTGAATTTAACGCCGGCTCTCTCGTCCCGATCATCCAAAATCGTTTCGATGCCTGCCTCCGACAGGTTGCGGTACAGTGCCTCCGCCGCGTCGGAAAGCCCCGTTTCATTGACGTTCACCGGGGTAATGATGACCGCGTAGGGGGCAAGCGGCAGGGGCCAGACAATTCCGTCCGCGTCGTGATTCTGTTCGATGGCCGCCGCGACCGTTCTTCCGATGCCGATTCCATAACAGCCCATCACCATGACCTGTTCCTTGCCGTTTCGGTCCAGATAAACAGCCTTCATGGCCCGGCTGTATTTTGTCCCCAATTTAAAGACGTGCCCCACCTCAATGCCGCGTGCGAATTGGATCTCTCCTCCGCAGCGAGGGCACGTATCGAACTCGCGGATGATTCGCAGATCGGCATAGTCCGCAATCGTGAAATCCCGACCCGGTTTCACGTGGCGAAAGTGGTAATCCTCGCGGTTGGCCCCCATCACGCAATCGTTCATTTCCATCAGCGAGTAATCGGCCAGTATCCGGCACCGGATGCCCACGGCGCCGGCGAAGCCGCGTGAGGAGCCGGTCGCTTTTCGGATCATCTCTTCGTCGGCGAGCTCAAGGGAAGCGCAACCGAGGAAATTCCGAACCTTGGCTTCGTTGACCTCATGATCCCCGCGAATCAATATTGCGACGGCCGCTTCATCAGCCGAAAAGATCAATGTCTTGACGACATCCTCCGGCGAAACGCTCAAAAAGTCGCAGACCTCATCGATCGTCCTGACGTTCGGGGTATGAACCTCTTCCATCGGTGAATTTTTCGATTTCTTCTGCTTTGTGGCCGGCCGGGCTATTTCCGCTTTTTCAAGATTTGCCGCATAGTTGCAGCCGCCGCAATAACAAACGGCATCCTCGCCGGAATCGGCCATCACCATGAACTCGTGCGAAAAATTTCCTCCGATGCTTCCCGAATCCGCCTCCACGGGTCGAAAGCGAAGTCCGCAGCGGCTGAAGATCCGCTGATACGCATCGAACATCTTCCGGTAACTTGTTTCCGCCCCCGCCTCGTCCATGTCGAAACTGTACGCATCCTTCATGCCGAATTCCCGGCAGCGCATCACGCCGAATCGTGGGCGAATCTCGTCGCGGAACTTCGTTTGTATCTGATACAGATTCCGGGGAAGCTGACGGTAGGTCTTGATATCGTTCCGGACCAGATCGGTGATGACCTCCTCGTGCGTCGGGCCGAGACAGCACTCCCGGTCATGACGATCACGGAAGCGAAGGAGTTCCTTGCCGTAATGTACCCAGCGGCCGGATTCCTGCCAAAGTTCGGCCGGCTGGACCATCGGCATAAAAAGTTCCTGGGCGCCCGCACGGTTCATCTCCTCCCGAACGATCTGTTCAAACTTGCGGATGACAAGGTACCCAAGAGGAAGATAGGAATAAACCCCACTGGTCAGCTTCCTCATCATACCCGCGCGGATCATCAATTGGTGGCTGATCAGCTCTGCATCGGAAGGAACCTCCCTTCCCGTGGGCAGGAACATTTCCGAATATCTCATGAAACCTCCTTTTCTACAAATCCTCGTTCCTGCCGTGATCATATTCCATCTTCTTGATCTCTTCCAGCAGAACCGGAACGAACTCCTCCTCCCGAATCTTGCGGATGATTTTGCCTCGTTTGAAAAGCATTCCTGCCCCTTTTCCCCCGGCAATCCCGATGTCCGCCTCGGCGGCCTCTCCAGGTCCGTTGACGACGCAACCCATGAGCGCGACCTTCAACGGGATCTTCATCCCCCGAAGCTCCCGCTCCACCCGATCCGCCAGACCTGCCAGATCGATCTCGCAGCGGCCGCAGGTCGGGCAGGAAACGATATCCGGTCCGACTCTCCGAATATCGAGCGCCCGCAGGATGCCGTAAGCCAATCCGATCTCGGGAATCGGACTGCCGGTTACGGAAACCCGGATCGTGTCTCCGATCCCTTCATACAGCAGCGTTCCGATGCCGATGGAGGATTTGATCGCCGACTGTATCAGGGTTCCCGCCTCCGTCACGCCGAGATGGAGGGGATATTCGGTCTTTGCGGAAACGGCCCTGTAGGCTTCGATCGTCGTCGTTACATCCGAAGATTTCAACGAGAGCTTGATCAAATCGAAGTTCAACTCCTCCAAAAATCGGATGTTCTTGAGGGCGCTCTCCACCAAAGCCGCCGCGGTCGGCCCACCGTGATGCGCCACGATCTCCTTCTCCAGCGAGCCCGCATTGATTCCGATCCGGATCACCTTCCGGTTTTCCCGGGCCATCGTCACGATCCGGCGGATTCCGTCCGGGGGAATATTGCCCGGGTTGATCCGGATTCCGTCCGCGCCAGAATTCATCGCCTGAAGCGCCAGCGGATATTGGAAATGGATGTCGGCAATCAACGGGATATGGATTCGCGAACGAATGTCGCGGATGGCCCTTGCGGCAGTATCATCGGGAACGGCAACACGGACGATCTCGCAGCCCGCCTGTTCCAACTCTTCGATCTGAGCGACCGTCGCACCGATATCGCGAGTATCGCATGCGGTCATGGACTGTACCACAATCGGCGCATCACCGCCGATCCGCACCCCTCCGAGGTCGATGGCTTTGGTCTTCCTTCTTCGCCTCTCCGGAATCAATCACACACCCCGCCGTTTTGAAATCGCCCGTGGACCTGCGCTTCTTATCCGTTTTTTACCGACCGCGCCAACAATACAGGCAGAGCTGCTCTTCCGGCAGGCCGATGGCCGCGATCATATCTTCAAGATGGATGTATTTGAGAGAGGTCACATTCAGATTTTGTCGGATCCATTCGACCATGCGCCGGTACCGTTCGGAATGATGGTCCAGGTATTCATCGATGTGTCCCATGGTTTCGCCTTCGAGGGCGCGTATCGCCCGGTGCGAGGCCAGCTCGGCTGCCGTTCTCGTGGAGGAGGAAAACCGGCAAGGAAACATCAATGGAGGACATGCCGGCCGTACATGGATTTCCTTCGCACCGTTATCCCAGAGTTTCCGGATCGTATAATTTTTGAGCTGCGTTCCGCGGACGATCGAGTCGTCGCAGACCACCATCCGTCCCCCCCGGATGACATCCCGTACGGCGCAGAGCTTCATCGTTGCGACCAGGTCTCGAATATCCTGGGAAGGCGGCGTGTAGCTCCTCCCGTATCCGGGCGTGTATTTGACCAGCGGACGGCGGTACGGAAGGCCCGATTCCATCGCGTAACCAATGGCATGACCGACACCCGAATCGGGAACACCGGCAACGAAATCCGCTTCAACCCGATCGCCGCGGGCCATGGCCCGACCGCATTGTTCCCTGGCGTTTTCGACGCTGATTCCCTCGTAAATCGCTGACGGATCCCCGGTATAGATCCAGAGAAAGGCGCAAACATGTTTTTCCCCGCCGGCTTCGCGCTCGATATGAATCCCGTCGCGGTCCAGACGGACGATCTCACCGGGCCCCAGCGATCGGCTCAACTCATAGCCCTGGTTCGCAAAGGAACTCGATTCGGTCGCAGCCGAGTAAA
>JAQTRB010000140.1 GCA_028712015.1 Syntrophales bacterium | reverse complement strand
TGCTGGGCATCGGGCTGACGCTCTTCTTTTATCAGGCCGGCATTGCAACGGCAGCCATCGTGTTTCTGGCCTGTGGGGATGTCATGGCGACGACGGTCGGAGAACGTTACGGAAGGACGAAGATCGTCCGAGAGAAAAGCCTGGAGGGGACGCTGGCGTTTGTCGCTGCCGCAATTCTCTCAGGCGTCCTCCTCAACCTGACCTTCGTCCCGTTGCCGTTCGGTCTTCTGCTTGCCGGCGCAATCGTCGCCGCGGGAGTGGAATTGCTTCCGCTGCCCTTCAATGACAACCTGACGATCCCGGTGATCTCCGGCGGAGTGATGGAGCTGGTTGCACGAGCGGCCGGTTGCTTCTGAAACGGGACGCTCGGGGCGCGTTGAGAAATACCAGGGGCAATCTGAAATCCGGACACCGGGAGGATGTCGCCCCGCATTCGACATGGGCCGGCAAGCGATATCCCGGAGGGAAGACTCCGGATCCTCGGCCGACGACAGTCGGCCGGCCGTCAGAGGGGGTCGCGGAATGTCAGAAAGGAAATGTCCTGCATCGCCCCGGAAAAATGCCGGTGGATGAATACGGCCAGGGGATCGCCATGCCCACGGGCGAAGGAGATCGGGCGGTCCCGATCGTCATAGGCCCCCGTAAAGGTTACTTTTTGGGATTGCCGCGGATCATTTTCGTCCAGCAGAAACCGCAGTTTGTACGTGCCGTTGAATAAGACAAAATCATACGGGTCTTTTGCCGCATGGTTGTTGGCGAGAACCGCCGCGTGAGGACGGCTGGTCTCCAATGCGGATCTCCCCTGCAGGGCGGACCGGGACTGATCGTACAGATCCAGCATGTCCAGTAACGTGGGAAAGAAATCGAGGCCGGCCATGGTCTGATCGACCTGTCGACGACCGCCCCCGGGTTTTTTGAAGCAGATCGGGACACGCATCTGGGGATCGAACAGATTGCTGCCGTGGATGAGGGCGCCGTGTTCCATGAACTCCTCGCCATGGTCCGCCACGAATCCGATCAAGGATTTTGGATAGGCTCCCGTTTCATGTAGCACCTGGATGATCTGCCCGAAAAGGGAATCCACGTAATACAGGGCATTTTTGTACCGATTTCTGATTTTATCGACATCCTCGGCGGAATAACTCCATTTCAGATAAGAAAAATCATCGATGTAGGGACGAAAACGCGCAGGGAAATCTTCGGGGAACGTGTAGTTGTGGTGCGTGGAATCGAGAAATAGGATATAGAGGTGCCTGCCCGCAGGCAGGCCTTGCCGGATGCGCTCCTTCAGCCTGTCCACGGAGTATTGGTCGGCTTCATGTGTGGGCAGATTCGGCGCCATGACGGCCTCATCCACGAGACGGTTGTCTTTCCCGAATATCAGATCTCCGAACCCAAGGTACCTCAGGTGATGGGGTTTGGAGTAGAGATGGATCTTGAAGCCGGCCTTTTTCAACACCTGAAGGGCCGGGCTTCCGAGCTGTCCTTCCCCCTCGCGCTGGGCGTTCCAGTAGATCGGATGGGCGCCAAAGAGGATCGAGAACCACGAGTAGTGGGTGCTGTTCCCGGAGCAGAGGGAATGGCGAAAAGATATGTTATTTTTCTGAAAATCATGGAGGTTCGGCATGAGCTCCGGCACGACAAAATCCTGACGGACGGTTTCCGAGACAACGACGAAAACGGAGAGATCCCCGGGGAGGTGGCCGGCGGCGACCTGCAAATCCGCAGCCTTTCGATCCAGCCTTTCATAAGAACGGACACGGACGGCCACGGTAACGGTTTCTCCGCTGGTTTCAACAATGGACAGATAAAGGGGAAGGGCCTTTGCATACAGTTTCCAGTGGTAGGTGTCGCCCTGTCGCTGTACGACCTTCTGACAGGCCGCCATCAAGCAGAAGGAAAGGATTGCCGTTGTCAAGACAATACCGGCCGGCAGGCGAAGCGGCCAGCGCCTGGACAGATGGATCGTGGCTTTGGCGATCCACCAGAGGGCCGCGGGAAGAACAAGCAAACAAAAGCTCAGCAACAGAAGGTTCGGCGTGGAAATCTGTGCCGCTATGATGAGATCGCGGATGTCGGCCAGGGGCAAGCGCCAAAGATATTTGAAAAACAGGCTGAGACTGGTCCCCATGACCCTGAAATAGAATACATCCGAAACATACAGAGCGGCCAGAAAACCCAGAAAAGCGTAAAAGGCTGTTTCCGCCCGGGGAGAATGGAGAAACCGGCTGATTCCCAGATGCCAGAAAAGCAGCAGGCAAAATCCCAGCGAAACCACCTGAGCCGACGCATTTACCAGAGCCAGCCAGAAAGACAGGCGGTCCGGAGGGAAATACAGGGCGCTGAACAGGACATTCACCGTGAAAAGGACGGTGTGGAAAATGATCCAGAAGGGGAAATGGAACGGGAAGAGCCGTTGGGACGACAGCAAAGTTTTCAATATTCCCCCGCGATGAGCCTGTAATATGGATCAGCGCTTTTAAGCGGTTTTCCATTTTTGTTGGATAAGAACTTCCGGTTTCGCGAACGCAATATAGGGAAATCATTCGTGCCTGTCAATGGAAAAGGGTCCGGGATGTCCCCCTCCTTGGTGACATTTTTCAAAGAGGCAACGGGCTGATCATATCCGCCCAGGAATCCATAAAATAGTTTTGCTTCTTGACAAACCATGGCCTCTCCGTCTATCTTCTGCCCCCATTGTGCAGATACGGCGGGCGCACGGTGAAACAGGCCGTGCGCCAAACGGAGGCGAATCATTTCAATCATTTATCTTGCGCGCCATGGTGAAACGGCGTGGAATTGGAATCAGCGGATTCAGGGCCAGACCGACGTTCCCCTCCATGAGCGGGGACGGAAACAGGCGGCGGCCCTGGCGGCGCGCCTGGCGTCCGTGCCGCTGGAACGGATCTACACCAGCGACTTGGGCAGGGCGCTCGAAACCACCGGGATCATCGCCGCCCGTCAGCCGCGGACCGTCCCGATTCTGCCGATGCCGGAACTCCGGGAATGTGATTACGGTCTCTGGGAGGGTCTGACCTATCAGGAGATCAGCGAACGCTTTGCGGAGGGCTGGCAGGCATGGCTGCGGGGGGGCCGGGTCGGGAGACCGACCGGCGGCGAGGATTTCCTCACGCTGCAGCAACGCGCCGGCCGTGTTTTCGATACGGCGGCCCGGGAGGGGAAAACGGTCCTGATTTCGGCCCACCGCGGGCCGCTCCGGGGGATCCTCTGTCATGCCCTCGGGCTCGAACCGATCTTTCGGAGCCGTTTCTTGATGACCAACTGTTCGCTTTCGGCGCTGGAATGCCATCCGGAGCACCGGCCCCGCCTCATCCTGATGAACGATACCTCTCACCTGCAAGCGTTGCAGAAGTCTTGCGCCGGCGAGGATTCGACCGGATAATCCGTGATCGGAGCAACGGATTCCAAATGTTTTCGTGAAACGCCGCTATCCATCGGGCGGATGTGTTTTTTAAAGATGGAAATTTTTCCGAACGGATTTTGATTCATCAACGGCGGAGGATGACAAAGCGGGTGTTATCCTCCGCTGCAGCGACAACGGGAAATGGGATGAAGGGAAAGGTCTAAGCCGTTTGAGGCTGGGCCCCCTCTTCCTTCTTCTTTTTCTTTTTGGCCTTTGCCTCAGGGGGCGGTTCCGCCGCGGCCTTCTTTGCCTTGGGGCTCTCTTCCTTGGGTTTCGCCAGTCGTTCCGCCTTCCGCGCGGCGAGGTCCGCCGTCCGCTGTGTATTGGCTTCGATTGCCTGCAGACGGACCGTCGTCTCCTTGAGTTTTGCTTTCAATGCCTTGACGAGCACGTCCCGTGCGATCTTCTGCTCATCCATTCCTTTTTCGGCAAGAAGGGCCAGATGTTTCCGCAATTTTGCCTCGAGGACGGCCTTCTGTTGCAGCCTTGTTTCCTTGCTCTTGGATGCCATCGAAATCTCCTTTTCTTTTTTTCCGTGGCCCTTTTGACCGCTGCGGTGCGAGCGGATCCGGAAGGGAAGTGCACGTTTATCAGGATTTCAGCGGAAAATCCAGCTCAATTGATTTTTTTGGTCGAATCGACCCCGGTAAGCGTTCCGGATTCGGCCATCAGTCTCCGAATTTCCTCGCCATCGATCTTTTCTTTTTCCAGCAGAAGGCGAGCTCCGCGCGTCAGGACCTCCTTTTTCTCGCGAAGAATCGCCATGGCCCGTTCGTACTCCCGGTGAATGTTATCCCGAATTTCCCGGTCGATGATCTCGGAGGTCGCTTCGCTGTAATTTCCGGCCTCCCGGGGGCCCATGCCCATGAAGAGGGGTTGTTTGTCGCCCGCCAGGTAGACCTGTCCCAGTTTTTCACTCATGCCGTATTCCAGGATCATGCTCCTGGCGATATCGGTTGCCCGCGCGAGATCATTGTGGGCGCCGGTGGAGATGTCCTCGAAGATCAGTTCCTCGGCGGCCCGGCCTCCCAAAAGCGATGCAATCTTGTTCTCCAGTTCCGTTTTTTTCATCAGAAAACGGTCACCCGTCGGGACCTGCATCGTGTAGCCGAGAGCGGCAACCCCCCGGGGAATGATCGAAATCTTTTGGACAGGGTCGGTGCCGGGCAGCGAGAGGGCGACCAAGGCGTGACCCATCTCATGGTAGGCGACGGTTTCCCTTTCGCTGGCGTTGATCAGGCGGTTCTTTTTTTCCAGACCGGCGACGATCCGCTCGACGGCCTCTTCGAATTCCGCCATTCCCACCTCGTTCTTGTTCCGGCGGACGGCCAGAAGTGCGGCCTCATTGACGAGATTCGCCAGATCGGCGCCCACCATCCCCGGGGTCATGTTGGCCAGTTTCTCCAACGATAGATCGGAGACCGCCTTGACTTTTTTCAAATGAACCCGGAGGATCTGCTCCCGCCCCACCTTGTCCGGCCGATCAACGAGGACATGGCGGTCGAAACGGCCCGGTCGTAAGAGCGCCGGATCGAGGATTTCCGGACGGTTGGTCGCCGCCATCAGGATGACACCGACCTTCGGATCGAACCCGTCCATCTCGACCAGGAGCTGGTTGAGGGTCTGTTCCCGCTCGTCGTGTCCGCCCACGGCGCTGAAACCCCGCGCCTTTCCCAGCGCATCGAGTTCGTCGATAAAGATGATGCAGGGGGCCTTCTCTTTGGCTTGGACGAAGAGGTCCCGGACGCGTGCGGCGCCGAGGCCGACGAACATCTCGACGAATTCCG
>JAQTRB010000139.1 GCA_028712015.1 Syntrophales bacterium | reverse complement strand
TTTCCGTCGCCGGCGTCCTCTACAATACGCCGGTCCTGCCGGCGGGCTGGAGATTCCAGAGTCTGAAAGACATCCCCGGGTCGAAAAACATCTCCACGGCCATCGCCTGGGCATCCGTGACGGCGCTGCTGCCCTGGCTCGAGACCGGGCCGAAGCTTGCGCCGGGGGTGATGACGGCCTTCTTTTTTGTGGCCGGGCTGGTTTTTATCCGTTCCGCGCTGTCGGATATCCTCGATATCCAGAGCGACCGGTTGATCGGCCGGGAGACCCTCCCCGTCCTGATCGGCGAGAAGAAAACCCTTGCGCTTCTGGAGGGGGTCTCCGTTTTGCTGTTTCTCCTGCTCTTCGCCGCTCGTCCCGCCGGGTGGACGACTTCACTCAGTTTTTTTCTGTTAACCTGCGTTTTTTATATATGGATTTGTTTCAAACTTTATGATAGAAGGTCCGGGTTTTCCGGGGTGGTGTTGGAAGGTCTGCTGGAAAGCGGTTATGTCATCGCGGGCATCGGCGCCCTGCTTTGGCTTTGGGCAACCGGGATTTTCGCCGCCTGAGCCCGGGGGGGTAGTGATATTGAAGCAGTGGAAAACGGTCGTCCCCGCCGTCCTGTTCTTGGCCATTTTGGGTTGCGGCGGCATCCGGTATTCGGAAGTCTCGCCGGAAGCGCGGGATTTTCATCCCCGACGGATCGCGGTGCTGCCTGCCGACAGCAAGACGTTTGCGGAGGCCGGAAGCGACATCGACCGTCTTTTCCACGAGGCGCTGAGCGAGCAACCGTGGTTCGACGCGGTGGTCGGCGGCGAGGCCGTCGGTCGTCGTCTGAAATCGGATGGGTTGTTCCGGCAGACCGTCACGGATTATCTGACCAAGCTGGAAAAAGTCAGTTTCTCCGATCCGGTGTTGAGCGGAACCCTTGGCGAGCTGACCGGCGCCGAAGCGCTGCTGCTGGTGCGGGTGGACTACTGGAACCATACGACGGAAAACGACAACAAGATCGCCAAAGTCAGCCTCAGCATCCGGATGGTCGAGGCAAAAACGGGAAAGATCCTCTGGACGGCCGTTCACCACAAGATCCGGGAATACCTGATCATCAAGCCGGCGCTTCCCGATGTGGCAAGGAATCTGATCCGCGAAATGATCGGCTACATGCCGCGCTGACGGACGGACCGGCGGCGGCGCAACGGGGAGGATACAAGGGATGAAGGAAGAAGTGCGGAAGGTCATCGACCGGATCAGGCCCAACCTCCAGGCGGACGGCGGCGATGTGGAATTGGTCGACGTGGGCGACGACGGCGTGGTCAAGGTGAAGCTGACGGGCGCCTGTCACGGCTGCCCGATGGCCCAGATGACCCTGAAGAACGGGATCGAAAAATTTCTGAAAGAGGAAGTCCCTGCCGTCAAATCGGTGGTTTCCGTTTAGACCGAACCGGCATGGCCGGGATGGAGATAACCAAATCACAAAAGGAGAAGAATATGGCGTATATTATTACCGATGAATGCATTGCATGTGGTTCCTGTCAGGACGAATGTCCGGTGGAGGCGATCAGCGAGGGGGATGACAAGTATGTCATCGATGCCAAACTGTGTACGGATTGCGGGGCCTGCGCGGAGCAGTGCCCGGTCGAGGCGATCACACCCGGGGAAGAGAAGTAGCTGCGCATCGGGTTTGGACTTCGAAGAGGGGGAAACGCCACGCCGTTCAAGGGCTGAAGCTTTCCCCCCTCTTTTTTCAGGATGGCGCGATCCGGTAAACGGGGTTGTGGCGCGGCCCAGAACCCCCCTCTGTTTCCCGGACAGCCGGCCTTGGCCGGATACGCGGGGGAAGATGCAGGGATGAAAAGATTCATCACATTCGAGGGCATCGAGGGGTGCGGCAAGACGACCCAGATCCGGCTGGCCGAGACCTGGTTCCGGGAGCGGGGCATCGCCGTTCTTGCCACCGCCGAGCCGGGGGGAACGACGCTCGGCCGGAAGATCCGGGAGATTCTGTTGAACCGCGGATCGTTCGCCATCGGCGCCGAGGCGGAGCTGCTGCTGTTTGCCGCCGCGCGCGCCCAACACGTGCGGGAGATCATTTTCCCCGCTCTCGAAGCGGGGCGGTGGGTTCTCTGCGACCGTTTTTCGGACGCAACCCTGGCCTACCAGGGTTTCGGCCGGGGGTTGGACATCGGGTTCATTCGGACGCTGAACGCCTTCTCTTCGCTGACGCTGACGCCGGAGCGGACGTTTCTGTTCGATCTCCCCGTGGAAACCGGTCTGGCGCGCGCGGAAAAACGGGCGGCCGGCATCCGGCCGGAGGCGGCGGAGGACCGTTTCGAAAGGGAAGAAAAGGCCTTTCATCTCAGGATTCAGGAAGGATATCGATCCCTTGCGGCGTCGGAACCGGAACGCTACCGGATCATCGAAGGCGGGGCCGATGTCGAGACGGTCCGGCGTGAGGTCTGCCGCCACCTGACGGCGCTGCTCGAAAAATCTCCTTCCGGAGGGAAATGACGGTATGGGATTCCAGGGGATCTACGGCCACTCCAAACCGATCTCCATCCTGAAAAACGCGATGGCCCGCGACCGGATCGCCCACGCTCTTCTCTTCCACGGAATGGAGGGGATTGGGAAGAGGACCACGGCGTCCGTTTTTGCCCGGGCGGTCAACTGCAAAGCGGAAGATCCGCCCTGCGATGTCTGCGCCTCCTGCCGCAAGGCGGAGCATCGAAACCATCCCAACATCGTCACGATCCGCGCGGAAGGGCAGTTTATCAAGATCTCGGCCGTCAAGGAACTCCAGTCGCGGATGACCGTCCGGCCCGTGGAGGGGAAACGGGTTTTCATCATCGAGGAGGCGGACCGGTTGAACGCGGCCGCGGCCAACGCGCTGCTCAAAACCCTGGAAGAGCCGTCTCCGGGAAATATCCTTCTGTTGACGACCGCCCGTTCGCATGCCCTTCCGATGACGATCCTTTCCCGCTGCCAGCATTTGCGCTTCACGCCGACGGCCCGGGAGGAGGTTTCCCGTTTCCTGAAAGAAAAGGAGGGGCTGGACGACGTCGCGGCGGAAATCCTGGCCGCCTCGTCCGGCGGCAGTATCGGCCGGGCGATCGAGATGAAACGGGAGGACTATCTCGCGCGACGCGACGGAATCCTGGATCATCTCGCACAGGACGATCCGGCCGATCTGCTCAAAAGGATCGCGCTGGCCGGCCGTTTCGGGAAGGAGCGGGAGGAGATTCTCGAAGGCCTCCGGATCCTCCGGGTCGGTTACCGGGACAGCCTGATTTTCCGCGAGACCCGGGAACGGGAGAGACTGATGTTCCGGGACCGGGCCGGACTGATCGAGACGATCGCGGATCGCCTGTCGGGCCGCGAGCTTCTGCGCAACATCGCCGCGGTCGAGTCGGCGATGGGCGCCATCGCCCGGAATGCCAATAAGTCGTTGACTTTGGAGGCCATGCTGATTAAGCTCGCCTGAGGAAAAATCACCGTCCGGGGGTAAGTCGGTTTGAAAAATGTCGTCGGCGTCAAATTTAAAAAGGAAGGAAAAATCTATACCTTCCATGCGGCGGATCTCCCATTGAAGAAGAACGATCCCGTCGTGGTCGTTACGGACAACGGCTCGGCGATCGGAACGGCGGTGACGGAGGTCCGGGCCGTCCCGCTGGAACAGTTGCCCGCCAACCTGAAGGACGTCTTGCGGTTGGCGACGGAGGAGGATTTCCGGACGCGGGAAGGCAACCAGAAATTGGAACGGGAGGCGATGCAGTTCTGCGTCAAAAGGATCGCGGAACGGAAGCTTCCGATGAAGATGATCGATGTGGAGTGCCTCTTCGACCGAAGCAAGATGCTCTTCTCGTTTGCCGCGGAAAGCCGGGTGGATTTCCGGGATCTGGTGAAGGATCTCGTGCAGCGTTTCCGGACCCGCATCGAACTCCGGCAGATCAGCGCAAGGCAGGAGGCGCGGATCGTCAAGGGGCTCGGGATCTGCGGACGCGAGGTCTGCTGCGCGACGCTGCTGCACAGCCTCGACCGGGTGTCGGTCAAGATGGCCAAAGAGCAGAACATGTCGCTGAACCCCGAGAAGATCTCCGGCCTCTGCGGGCGTTTGATGTGCTGCCTGAGCTTCGAATACGAGGCGTACGCCGACCTGAAAAGGGACATGCCCAAGTGCGGCAAAATGGTCCAGACCCCCGAAGGACGGGGGAAGGTGATCCGGCAGAACGCCCTCAAGGGGGAGGTGGTCGTGATCCTCGAACAGGGGAAGGAGACCACGTTCCAGGCCAGGGACGTCCAGCGGGACAAATAGGAGCCGTGCCCCCTGAGATCGCGATCCCTCCGCGCGCCGGACATTTTTCGACCCCGCTTCCTTTCGTTTCGCCGCGGGGTCAGGACGCCCGAAAAATCTCCAATACGCGCTTCCGGGATACGATTTCAGAGTAACGTGTCGTTCTTTTTAAGGGAAATCATCGGGGCATCATTCGGATAGAAAGGCAGGTTATGGAAGGTACTTATTACATCACGACACCGATCTACTATGTCAACGCCTCGCCCCACATCGGGCACGCCTATACGACGATCGTCGCCGACGTGCTGGCGCGCTACCACCGGCTTCGGGGCGACCGGACCTTTTTTGTCACCGGAACGGACGAGCACGGCGACAAGATCGCCGAGGCGGCCGCGAAGGAAAACGTCACCCCGCAGGAATTCGCCGACCGGATCAGCGCCCAGTTCCGCTCCCTCTGGCCGGAGCTTGCGGTCAAGAACGATTACTTCATCCGGACCACCGACGAAAACCATGTCGAAACGGTCCGGCAAATCCTCCGCAAGGTTTATGACGCGGGGGATATCTACTTCGGCCAGTACGAAGGTTTCTACTGCGTGGGCTGCGAGCGGTTCTACATGGAAAAGGAGCTCATCGACGGCAAGTGCCCGCAGCACGAGACGGTTCCCGAACTTCGCAAGGAGAGCAACTACTTCTTCCGGATGGGAAAATACCGGGATTGGCTCATCGGGCACATCGAGGCGAATCCCGATTTCATCCGGCCCGAGCGGTACCGCAACGAGGCGCTCGCGTTTCTGCGCGATCCGCTGGAGGACCTCTGCATCTCCCGCCCCAAGAGCCGCCTCACCTGGGGGATCACGCTGCCCTTCGATGAAAACTATGTGACCTACGTCTGGTTCGACGCGCTGATCAACTACCTCACCGCGGTCGGCTACCCGGACGGCGAAAACTT
>JAQTRB010000138.1 GCA_028712015.1 Syntrophales bacterium | reverse complement strand
ATGTTTTCGTGGCACAGAAGCGCCGGTTTCGGGGAGCCGGTGGAGCCGGTGGTGAAGATGATCAGGCAGGCATCGCGCTTGCCGACGAGGCGGCGCGCCTTTTTCACCCGGCCCGTGATGAGATTCAACAGGTAAACCTTCTTGATGTCCTTCGTGAATTCAGCGACCCCCACCGCGCCGTCCATGATCAGATCGGCCTCTTTCTGGAACTGCACCCAATGCCGGATCGAGGGACAGGCGGCCATCACTTCCCGGACGAGGGGACGAAAATCGGCGACCGGCGTCTTGCCCAGAAAGAAATAGGCCTTTGGCTTCATCTTCTCCATGCAGGTGATGACCTCCTTGGCCTTCAGGCGCAAATCCAGCGGGGCAATGATCAGACCGATCCGGTAGCAGGCGTAGATCAGATAGACGTGTTCTTTCAGCAGCGGCAGGCTCGTGGCGACGATGTCCCCCTTGACCAGTCCGATGGAGAGGAGCTTGGCCGCGAAGGCGGAGACGGAGGTGTCGAACTGCTTCCAGGTCACCGTTGCGCCGGTGTTGTGCTCGATGATCGCCGTCTCTTTCGGACGCTCCTTGGCGTACAGCGCGACATAGTCCGCGATGTTCGGGAGGAGATCCTGATGCATCCGGCGGCAGAGTTCGTCTTTCTGAAGATCCTTCATGATGTTCGCCTTTCTGTGATGGATGTCCTATCTTACCCGGCAAGGCAGGGGTTCCTGGCCGCCGCCGTCTCATCGAGCCTTTTGACCTTGCAGCGGGTCGGCGCCTCCCGGACGACCGCGGGACTATCCGCGGCCTCCCGGGCGACGGAGCGGAAGGCCGCGATGAAAGCGTCGAGATCCTCCTTCGTTTCCGTCTCCGTGGGCTCGATCATGATCGCGCCGTGAACCACGAGCGGGAAATAGATTGTCGGCGGATGATATCCGTAATCGATGAGGCGCTTGGCCATCTCCAGCGTCGTGATCCCCGTTGGCTGCTGGTTTTGGTCGGAGAAGACGCACTCGTGCATGCAGGGGCGGTCGAAGGCAAGGTGAAGAACGTCCCGGAGCTTCTCCCGGATATAGTTGGCGTTCAGAACCGCCATCCGACTCGCATCCCTGAGTCCATCCGGCCCCATGCTGAGGATGTAGGCGCAGGCCCGCAGCAGAATCCCGAAATGGCCGTGAAAGGCCAGCACGCGGCCGATGGATTCCGGGAAATCCTCGCGAAGCTCGTAGGCCCCGTTCTTTTCGACGACGCGGGGAATGGGGAGAAACCGGGCCAGATCCTTGCGGACGGCCACCGGACCGGCGCCGGGACCGCCTCCTCCGTGGGGCGTGGAAAAAGTCTTGTGCAGGTTCAGGTGCAAAATATCCACCCCGATCTCCCCCGGCTTCACGATGCCCATCACGGCGTTCATGTTGGCCCCGTCGCCGTAGACGAGGCCGCCGCGTTCGTGGACGATCCGGGCGATCTCGCGGATGTTCGCCTCGAACAGACCCAGTGTGTTGGGGTTGGTGATCATGATCCCCGCCGTTTCGGAATCCATCAGCGCCTCCACGGTCTCGGGGGCGATGATGCCGTCCGGACCGGAGGGAACCGGAACGGGGGCGTAGCCGCAGATGGCGGCGCTGGCCGGATTCGTGCCGTGCGCCGTGTCGGGAATCAGGATCTTGGTCTTCTGTTTTCCGCGGAGGCGGTGGTAGGCGTGGATGATCAGCATCCCCGTCAGTTCGCCCTGCGCGCCGGCCGCCGGTTGAAGCGTCAATGCGTCCAAGCCGGTGATTTCGGACAGAAACCGCTCCAGTTCGAACATCAGTTGCAGCGCACCCTGGGAAAGCTCCGCCGGCAGCAGCGGATGGGCCGCGGCGAATCCCCGCAGGCCCGCCAGCTTTTCGTTGATCTTGGGGTTGTACTTCATCGTACAGGAGCCCAGCGGATAGAATCCGGTATCCACCCCGAAATTCCAGGTGGAAAGCCGGGTGTAATGGCGGACCACCTCGATTTCGCTCAGATCCGGAAAATCGGGCCCGCCGCCCGTCATTTCCAAGGGCAACGGACGGGACGGAACGTCTCTGTCGGGTATCGAAAAGCCGCTGCGCCCCTTTTTCCCCCGTTCCCAGAGGAGCGGTTCGTTCAGGATCAGCCCGGTTGTTCCCAGTGCTTCGCTCATGTCGCCACCTCCCGGACCAGGCGGTCCATCTCCTCCCGGCCGCAGGTCTCCGTGACGCACAGGAGGCCGCAATCCGCCAGCTCCGGGTAATAGGCGCCCAGCGGCAACCCGGCGACGATTTTTCGGTCGAGCAGCCGTCGATACCGGGCCTCAAAGCCGCCGGGGAAGCCGACGACGAATTCGTTGAACGTGGCGCCGGAAAAGCGAACCGGACATCCGGCGTCCCGCAACGCATTTTTAAGGTATTCCGCCTTGTCGTGGTTGAGGGAGGCCAGTTCCCGGATTCCGGTTCCCCCGAGGGAGGCCATGGCCATCGCGGCGGCGAGCGCGTTGAGGCTGTTGTTGGAGCAGATGTTCGACGTTGCCTTCTCCCGGCGGATGTGCTGCTCCCGTGTCGCCAGCGTGAGAACGAATCCGCGCTTTCCGTCCCGGTCCTTCGTCTTTCCGACGAGGCGGCCGGGAAGGTTCCGCATGTGTTTTTTGAGTCCCGCGAGCATGCCCAAGGCCGGCCCGCCGAAGGAGCGGGGAATGCCGAGGCTCTGCCCCTCTCCGGCCACGATGTCGGCGCCCTCGCTTCCGGGACTCTTCAGCAGCCCGAAGGCCAGCGCCTCCGTAAAGCCGGCGACCAGCAGCGCGCCGACCGAATGGGCCTTTTCGGCCGCCCCCCGGAGATTTTCGATGCAGCCGAAGAAGTTCGGCGACTGCACCACAACGGCGGCCGGATCGGGAATCTCCTCCAGGCGGGAGAAGTCGGTGAGGCCCGTTTCCAGAACGGGAAGCTCCAGGAGTTCATACCCGGTGGGCGCGAAGTAGGTCCGGACGACCTGACGATAGTGGGGGTGAATCGCGCGGGAGAGAACCGCCTTTTTCTTTCCGGTAATGCGGACCGCCATCAGGATCGCCTCGGCCAGCGCCGTCGCGCCGTCGTAGTGGGAAGCCGTGGCGACTTCCATCCCCAGCAGGCGGGCCGTCAGGGTCTGGTACTCGTAGATTCCCTGCAGCGTTCCCTGGAGCATCTCCGGCTGGTACGGCGTATAGGAGGTCACGAACTCGGAACGGCCCAGAAGCGAGGAAACCGTCGCGGGGATGTAGTGGTCGTAGCTTCCGGCGCCCAGAAACAGGGCGTATTCCGGGGAGACGGCCATCCGTCCGGCCATTTGCCCGATCCGCCGCTCCAGCGCCGATTCGCTCAACGCCGCCGGCAGGTCCAGCGCCCCCCCGAAACGACAATCCGCCGGAATCGACGCAAAGAGATCGTCGAGACTCCGTGCGCCGATCGCGACGAGCATCGCGGCGATATCCTCCTCCGTGTGGGGCAGATAACGCATCTACGCTTCCCCTTTCAGACGGCTTCGGTAGCTCTCCGCCGTCAGCAGCCGCGAATGATCCGCCGGATCATCCGGTTTCACCAGGATCATCCAGCCGTCGCCGTAGGGATTCTGATTCAGCAGAACGGGGTCGTCGGCCAGCGGGCCGTTCACCGCCGTGACTTCCCCGGAAACCGGCATATAGCATTCGGAAACCGATTTCACCGATTCCACCGTGGCAAAGACCGCCCCCTGCGCGATATGGGCCCCGACGGACGGCAGTTCGACATAGACGACATCGCCAAGCTGATCCTGCGCGTAGTCGGTCAGCCCGACGCGCGCCAGCTCTCCTTCCAGCCTGACCCATTCGTGGTCGGCGCTGTAGCGGAGTTCCTCCGGCAAATGGATTTCCTCGATCTTTTTCATGGCATCTCCTCATTATTGTGAGCTTTTTTACGCAACCTGGAAATCATGTCCCGGGAACGCGCATTGGAGATTTTTCGGGGAACCCTGACGAAACGTGGGTATGAAGTGTCGAAAAATGTCCAGCGCGCGGAGGGAGCACGATTTCCAGAAGTTCCCTATATCAGCCGGTGCAGCTTTTCCATCAGATCGGCGAACATCTCTTCCGCGAAGCAGTAGCGCAGCGTCAGGAAGCGTTTCCGGAAGGCCGTTATTTCTTTTCGGATCGACCGGCCGCCCGCGACAACGTCATGGATATACTGGGCCAACGTCCGGAAATCCTCCGGCCCCATGCCGAACCGGGTCATCTCCTGAACGCCCAGCCGCAGAGCGCCGGCCGCGGTAAATCCCTCTTCATCGGGCGCCGCCTGGTAGTTGCAGATGATGTTGTTCTCCTCGAGCCGGCGGGCCGCCTCCACCGCCCGGGCATATTCCACCTTCACGATCACCTGATGGGTCTCCGTAAAGGAGATCTCGGGATCGCCCGCCACCTGCAAACCCGCGTCCCGCAGCGCGCGGGCGAAGGCCTTGGCATTCCGGATCACCGCCTGTTGATAGGCGTCCCGGAAACAGTTCATCTCGTAGGCGGCCATCAGCAATCCCAGCAGGGTCCCCAGATGGTGGTTGCTGACGCTTCCCGGAAAGGTCCGGTTCTCGACCGACTCCCAGAGCGCGTACTGTTTTTCCTCTTCCCGCCAGTTTCCGGCCACGATTCCCCGCTGGGTGCCGAAAAAGGTCTTGTGCGTCGAGCCGGTGACCAGGTCCGCCCCTTCGGCGAACGGTTCCTGAAAGTAGGGCCCCAGCAGTCCCAGAACGTGGGCCATGTCGTACAACACGACGGTCTCGATCTTTTGCTCCCGGAGGAAATCCCGGATTTCGCGGACGGGCTCGCGGTGGAGGACCATGCTCTTGCCGAAGATGATCAGCTCCGGGCGCGCTTCGTCGATGATCCGGCAGGTTCCGGCGATGTCGATTTTATACGGATTTTCCGGCAATACCGGGAAGTTGACCACGGCGGGCTTCTCCAGCCGCCGGTCATGCCCGACGAAATTGTAGAGGGCGCCCATCGGCTGCGCGCTGAGATGCCCTCCGCGGATGATGTGGTTGTTCAGAACGGAGCGGATCCGCCGGGGTTCCGTCTTCCGATCACCCCGGTTCAGGTAATCCACCAGGCCGCTGAAGACCACGGCGTTGGCCATCTGTCCGCTCATCACCCGAACCTCGACCTCCCGGCAGCCGAGATAACGGCTCATCTCCTCCTTGAGCAGCGTCTCCACGCGGTCGATGAAATCCGTTCCCTGGTAGTAGAA
>JAQTRB010000137.1 GCA_028712015.1 Syntrophales bacterium | reverse complement strand
TCACCGTTTTTTCAGCGTGAGAATCAGAAAGGAGACGATCACCAGGACGGCCAGATTCAAGAGCCAGGCGTCGGTGTAGGACCCGGTCAGATCATAGATGTACCCGGTAATCACGGGGCCGGCGCCGCCGCCGATTCCTGTGACGAAAAAAACCAGCATGCCGTAGGAGCTCCCCAGGATTTGAGGTCCGAAACGGTCGGCCAGCAGAAAGGGCATCAGCGCGCTCATCGAGCCGTAGCCGAAGCCGAACAGGATGGCATAAACGAACAGCGTCGCGACGGAGGTCGTGCCCAGCAGCAGAAACATGCCGGCGGCCATCAAGAAAAAGCCGAGCGCAGAGGCATACTTGGCATCGCCGATGTGGTCGCTTAACCACCCGAAGAAAAACCGTCCGAGGATGCTGGCCATGCCGATGATCCCCAGGGACGATGCGGCGGCCACCTTGTCGATCCGCTGATCCAGCGCGTAGGCAATCAGATGGACCATGACCGACATCTCCGCCATCACGGCAAGGCTGTAGCAGACCGCCATGATCCAGAACGGGGACTTTGTGAGAACCGGCCGGAGTGAGGGGAGGGCGGATGGAATATTGAAAAATTTGGGATTGCACGCAGGAGCGTCCCTCCCTGCGCCTCCCCCGTCGGGCCGCAGGCCGTAATCTTCCGGTTTCGTTTTTCCCATGAGCCACTGTGAAAGCCCCACCCCGATGATCAAAACGCACGCCGCAATGCAGACAAAGCCCATCTGCCAGCCGAAGTTCTTGACGATAAACCCGGCCAGCGGTACCGTCGCCATCGTTCCGACGCCGATGCCGACGGAGGAGATGCCGATGGCCAGACCCCGCATCCGGATGAACCACTTTCCCACGGAGGAGTTGCAGACCACAACGCCCATACAGGCGGCGCCGAATCCGCCGAAAACGCCGTACGTAACGTAAAACTGCCAGGGTTCGCGGATCAGCGCCGTCAACAGCAGCCCGACGGCCATCAGGCTTGCCCCGGCGGTGATGATCCAGCGGGGGGCGATGCGATCGGCAAGCCTGCCGGCGAATATTCCGCCGATTCCATAGGCCAGAACCAGGATCGACATGCCGGCGGAGATCACCGACCGCGACCAGCCGTATTCCGCAACCATCGGCTGGACAAAGACGCCGAAACTGTAACGCGCCCCATAATTGACGGCCAGAACGAGAAATGCGCCGGTCGCCACATACCAACCCCAAAAGAACCGCGTCCGGCCGCCTCTTACACCCGTTGCCTCGCTCATGATTTGACCCCGCCCCTCTCGTTTCCCGGCCCTCGGCGGGAGAGTCTACTGAAAAGCGGGAGAATTGCAATGCGCAATAAATTCTCTTGACGTCAAAAAGAGTTATCATGTACTCGTGATCACGGTGAAGAGCGGAGAAAAGGCCGTCAGGCTTGAATCGTTCAAAAAAAAGAGGAGCGAATGCGGAAAGAAAACGGTCAGTGGAATCACGAGTCCCCCCGTTCGGGAAGGCTTTTCGTGGTCGGTATCGGACCCGGCGGTTCGTTGGACCGGACCCGACGGGCCGAGGAGGCGATCTCGAAGAGCACCGTCGTTGCGGGCTACACCCGCTATCTGGAGCTGGTCCCGGATCTGACGGCGGGAAAGGAGCGGATCGCCACCGGCATGACCCGCGAGAGGGAGCGCTGTCGGAAGGCGCTGGAACGGGCGGAGGCCGGGGAGACGGTGGCCCTCATCTCCTCGGGAGATCCCGGCGTCTACGGAATGGCCGGTCTCCTCTTGGAGCTGGCCGGGGAGAGAGGATCGGCCGTACCCATCGAGGTCGTACCGGGCGTTACCGCCGCAAACGCGCTGGCCGCCCGCCTCGGGGCGCCGCTCATGTGCGACTTCGCGACGTTGAGCCTCAGCGACATCCTCGTCCCCTGGAAGACGATTTGCGGACGGCTGGAGGCGGTTGCCGCCGCCGACCTGGTTGTCGCCCTCTACAACCCCCGCTCGCAAAAACGGACCCGGCAGCTCGACGAGGCGGCCGCGATCTTCCGCCGTCACCGGTCCGGGAAAACCCCCGTGGGGGTGGGAACGGCCGTGGGCTTGCCGGAAGAGAAGGTTCTTTTTTCCGATCTGGACGGTTTTCTCGAGCTCCCGATCGACATGCGCAGCATCGTGATCGTCGGCAACCGCTCGACACGGCGGATCGCCGATTGGTTCGTTACGCCGAGGGGTTACGGCGGATGATTTTGCTGATCGGCGGCACAAGCGAAACGATTTCCCTCGCCTCCGACCTTGCCGAAGCGGGATACGAGGTTCTCGTTTCCACCGCGACGGCGGCCCCGCTCGCGATCGGCGACCATCCGCGAATCTCGCGACGGGTGGGGCGTCTCGATGCGGAAGCCATGGCCGTTCTGGCGAAGAAACGCGGGATCCGGGCGATCGTCGACGCCGCCCATCCCTACGCCGTTGCCGCCCATGAAACGGCTCACGAAGCGGCGCGGCGTCTGGAGATCCCCTGCCTCTCCTTTCGACGACCGGAGGCGCCGGTTGGGGAAAACCCCGTTCGTTTTGCGGCCGATCATGCCGAGGCCGCGGCCATGGCTTTCGCCGAAGGTTGCCCCGTCCTGCTGACAACGGGTTCCCGGAACCTGGCCCCGTACGCGGCAGCCGCGCGCCGGACCGGTTTCCCGCTGGCCGTCCGCGTCCTCAACGTTCCGGAATCTTTCGCGGCCTGCCGCGCGGCGGGCATTCCCGAAGAACGGATCATCGGCGGACGCGGTCCCTTTTCGGTGGAGGAAAATCTGGCCTCGATCCGCCGCTTCGGGATCGGCGTGATCGTCACCAAGGAGAGCGGCCGGGCCGGCGGTTTCGAGGCCAAACTCGCCGCGGCGCGGCAGACGAACTGCCGGGTCATCATCCTCCGGCGGCCGGAAATCCGCCCCCCCGGCTGCGTTTTCCACAGAAATGCGGATCTGCTCTCCGCGCTTTCGGCGCTCGTTCCGCCCGCCGCGGAACGATGATTCCGGGGAAACGGCTGTTCACAGAAATTGATTGACACACCTGGGAGCTTTCCCTATACTCCGGCCCCGAAAGAAAACGATTTCCTGCCTCAAAATACCGCCGTCCATGGAGAATCCAGATGCCAAAGCGAAACGACATCGATAAAGTCTTGATTATCGGATCCGGCCCGATCGTCATCGGCCAGGCCTGCGAGTTTGATTACTCCGGCACCCAGGCCTGCAAGGCGCTGCGCAAACTCGGCTATCAGATCGTCCTGGTCAACTCCAATCCGGCGACGATCATGACCGATCCCGGAACGGCCGATGTGACCTATATCGAACCGCTGAACCTCCAGTCCCTGACGGAGATCATCGAAAACGAGCGTCCCGATGCGATTCTCCCGAATCTCGGCGGCCAGACGGGCCTCAACCTGACCTCCGAACTGCACAAGGCCGGGGTGTTGGAGAAATACGGCGTCCGGGTGATCGGCGTCCAGGTCGATGCGATCGAACGGGGCGAGGACCGGATCACCTTCAAGGCGACGATGAGCAGCCTCGGCATCGACATGCCCAAAAGCGAACCGGCCTACAGCGTCGAGGAGGCGGAGAAAATCGCCGCGACCCTCGGATATCCGGTGGTGATCCGGCCGGCCTACACGATGGGCGGCACGGGCGGCGGCCTTGTCTACAACGTTGAAGAGCTGCGGATCGTGGCCGGCCGGGGCATCTCCGCCAGTCTCGTCGGGCAGATTCTCGTCGAGGAGTCCGTCCTGGGATGGGAGGAGCTGGAGCTGGAGGTTGTCCGGGACGCCAAGAACCGGATGATCACCGTCTGCTTCATTGAAAACGTCGACGCCATGGGGGTTCATACGGGCGATTCCTACTGCACCGCGCCGATGCTCACCATCAGCCCGGAGCTGCAGGCGCGGCTCCAAAAATATTCCTACGATATCGTTCAGGCCATCGGCGTCATCGGCGGGACGAACATCCAGTTTGCTCATGATCCAACGACGGACCGGGTCGTCATCATCGAGATCAATCCCCGCACCTCCCGCTCTTCCGCGCTGGCCTCCAAGGCCACCGGTTTTCCCATCGCCTTTGTCTCGTCGCTTCTGGCCGGCGGGATGACGCTCGACGAGATTCCCTACTGGCGGGAGGGCACGCTGGACAAATACACCCCCTGGGGCGACTATGTGGTTGTGAAGTTTTCCCGGTGGGACTTTGAAAAGTTTCCCGGTTCCGTCGACAAGCTGGGAACGCAGATGCGCGCCGTCGGCGAGGTGATGAGCATCGGCAAGAATTACAAGGAGGCCTTCCAGAAGGCGATCCGCTCGCTGGAAAAGGGCAGGGCGGGCCTCGGTTTCGTCAAGGACTTCCACGCGAAATCCCTCGACGAACTGATGGACCTTTTGGCGGAGCCGTCGAGCGAGCGGCAGTTCATCCTGTATGAGGCCCTTCGCAAGGGGGCGGATGTCGGGGAGCTGCACAAGCGAACCTACATCAAGGCCTGGTTCATCGGCCAGATGAAAGAGCTGGTGGATCTGGAAGAGAAGATCCTGAAATACAAAGGAAAAACCCTTCCGGACGCGCTGTTGAAACAGGCCAAGCAAGACGGATTTTCCGACCGTTACCTTGCCCAGATCCTCGGCCTGGACGAGCCGGAAATCCGCAGGCGGCGTACCGTCTTGGGGGTCGTGGAGTGCTGGGATGCCGTTCCCGTCAGCGGCGTGGAGAACGCATCCTACTACTATTCGACCTACAACGCCCCCGACAAGGTCACCGTCAGCGGGAACCGGAAGAAAATCATGGTTCTGGGCGGCGGTCCCAATCGAATCGGCCAGGGGATCGAATTCGACTACTGCTGCGTCCATGCGGCCTTCACCCTTCGCGACGAGGGGTATGAATCGATCATGGTCAACTGCAACCCGGAAACGGTCTCGACGGACTACGACACGTCCGACCGGCTCTATTTCGAACCCTTGACGGTGGAGGATGTGCTGGCCATCTACGAGAAGGAAAAACCCGAAGGGGTGATCGTCCAGTTCGGCGGCCAGACGCCGCTGAATCTCGCCCAGCAGCTTGCCGCCGCGGGCGTCCGCATCATCGGAACATCGCCGGAAACCATCGATATGGCGGAAGACCGGGATCGCTTCAAAAAGATGATGGACAGGCTCGGCATCCCCATGCCGGCATCCGGGATGGCCAGCAATCTCAAAGAGGCCGTCGCGATCGCCAAACGGATCGGCTATCCGCTGATGGTTCGCCCTTCCTATGTGCTCGGGGGCCGAGGGATGGAA
>JAQTRB010000136.1 GCA_028712015.1 Syntrophales bacterium | reverse complement strand
CGTGATGCGGAAGCCCGCTACGGGGAGGCGCTGCTCGCTCAGCGCAACGGCGATCTCCGAAAGGCCGAAGCCCTCTATCGCAAGGCACTGATCCACGATCCCGGACATGTCCGGGCGTTGAACAACCTCGGGGTCGTTTATCTGGCCCAGGGGAAGCGCGGAAAGGCCGTTGCGGCTCTCGGCCGCGCCGTCGTGCTGAAAAGGGATTACGCGGATCCCTATTACAACCTGGCCTGCCTGTATGCACGGACGAACGAGATCGAGGAAAGCCTCTGGTATCTGAAGGTCGCCGCAACGCTGGACGGCAATGTCATCGACTGGGTGAAAAAGGATGCCGACATGAGAAAAGTCGCCGCATCCCCCGGATTCAAGAAGCTGATGGAGGGGCGGAAAAACTGATGCCGTTACCACAAAAAATATTTTGCCGTTTCCCGAAAGGAACGGGGGTCCGCTGTCCGGCGGAAGGCGGTCGGAGGCGATCCCGTCCGCCGGGGAGGCATGGAACCGGTTTCGCGGCCGGGATATTCGCGATCCTTTTGGCGTTTTTTGTTCTGATCCCGTTCCTGTGGCCGGGGACGATTTCCGCCGCCCGCCTTGCGGGGGAGGAGCAGCCGGTGACCACCGAACCCGGCAAGTCGTCGTTACCCGCGGCGCCGGTCGCGGCACCCGCGCCCCGTGTTCGGACGAATCCGCCGTCGACCGCGGGGGCTCAGCCGGTTGCGATGCCGCAGAAATCCGCCGAGGCGCCGCCGGCGAAGGTCGAGGGAAAACCCGTTCCCCGGACGGCGCCGCCGTCCGCCCGTTCGCAGGTGGGCCGTTATGTGACGATCGACTTCGACAACGTCGACATCCCGGTCTTCATCAAATTTGTCAGCGAACTGACCGGCCGGAACTTCGTGATCGACGAAAAGGTCCGGGGAAAGGTGACGATCATCTCCCCGAACAAGATCGCCGTGGACGATGTCTACAAGGTATTCGAGTCGGTCCTCGAAATCTACGGTTTTGCCGCGGTTCCGGCGGGCGACGTGGTCAAGGTGATTCCCGCGCTGGATGCCCGGGGAAAGGGTCATGATTTCCGATGGAAGAAGGAGAGCGTCGTTCCCGAGGACAGGATCGTCACCCAGATCTTCTCCCTCCAGAACGCGAACCCCGACGATATGAAAAAGGTGCTCGATCCGTTGGTTTCCAAAACCAGCGTGATTCTGGCCTACCCGCCGACCGGGATGTTGATCGTCACCGACGTCCTCTCCAACATTCGACGGCTCCAGGAAATCGTGACCGCCCTCGATGTGGAGGGGGTCGGGGAACTCATCACCTACGTTCCGCTGCAGTACACCTCGGCGACGGAGACGGCCAAATCCCTGACGACGATCTTTCAGCAGCAGGCCGTCCCCGGCAGGGGGGTCGTCTCCCCGATCCGGATCGTGCCGGACGAGCGTACCAATGCGTTGATTATCCTCGCGGCGGAAAACGATATGACCAGAATTCGAGAACTCCTGAAGATGATGGACAAAGAGATCCCCAAAGGGGCGGGGGCCATCCGCGTCTACTATCTCCAGAACGCCAAAGCGGAGGATCTGGTCAAGGTTCTCACCGGCCTCCCCCAGCCGGGGAAGCCGATCGATCCCAAGGCGCCGACCTCGGCCGTTCTCTCCAAGAATGTCCAGATCGTGGCCGACAAATCGACCAATTCGTTGATCATTACGGCCGATGCGGCGGACTACATCGTCATCGAGGATGTGATCCGGAAGCTGGACATCAACCGGCCCATGGTCTATCTCGAAGGCTTGATCATGGAGGTGAACGCCGACAAGAGCTTCGGCGTCGGCGTCGAATGGAGCGCGCTCAAGGATGTCGGCGCTACGGGTGTTGGGGATGGGAACGCGCGAAACGTGGGAATGGCCGGCTTCAGGGGCGCCTCCATCATCCCCCAGGTCGATGCGTCCGGCCTGCTTTCCATGCCGAGCGGTTTTTCCGTGGGCGTGATCGGCGCGGGGATCAAGATCGGGTCGGTGATATTTCCGAACATCGGCGCCGTCCTGCAGGCTTATCAGAACGATTCGGACACCCGAATTTTGGCGACGCCGCAATTGCTGACCCTGGACAACGAGGATGCGGAGATCACCGTGGGATCGAACGTCCCTTACGTCACCCGGCAGGACACAACGGTCGGATCGACGACCAACTACAGCAATTACGAGTACAGGGACGTCGGCGTCACGCTCAAGGTGACCCCCCAGATCAACCGGGACGGCTTTGTCCGGATGAAACTCGACCAGTCGGTGACGAAGATCCTTTCCCAGACCAGCGAAGTGGACAAGGCGGGCAACAAGGTTCTGACCCCGACCACCCTCAAGAGGACGGCCAAGACGACCGTCGTGGTCAAGAGCGGCGAGACGGTCGTCATCGGCGGGATGATCCAGGACGATTCGGAACAGGGCACGTCCCGGGTCCCTCTTCTGGGGGACATCCCGTTGCTGGGATGGCTCTTCAAAACCAAATCCACGTTGAACCAGCGGACGAACCTGTTCGTCTTCATCACCCCCCGCATCGTCCAAAATCCGGAAGACGCGAGGAAAATCGAGGAAGAAAAGATGGAATACATGCGGGTCATTCAGGAGGGCACGATCAGGAGCACGCCGGTCCGCAAGAAGGAGAACAGGGAGACGGAATGACGGGCTCGCGGAACGACCAAATCCGGAAAGCGGGGCCATCCGGACACCCGGACGTGCCGGCGGACCCCCTGCCGTCGTTCGACCCGTTGATCGTTCCCGGGGCCGAAGGGGAAGAGCTGGGAAAGATGAACGGCCTGGACGCGCGTCTTGTCTCCCGCGGGGCATCGTCGGAGACGCTCGCGGAGATCCGGAGTCTCCTCCGGACGAACGGTTCCGGAATGGTCGATTTGATGATCCGGAAGAAGGTTCTCCCGGAGAAGGAGCTGCTTGCGGCCCTCGGAGAAGAATATGGGATCCCCTTCTGGGAGGAGCTTCCGACGGACCACATGAAGGTCGACTTCACCGACCTTTTCTCCATCCAGTATCTGAAAAAACAGAAGATGGTTCCGCTCGATACGCCGCAAGGGTTTGTCGTGGCGGTCAACGACCCGACCCATTTTCAGGCGACGGACGATCTCTGCCGCCTGCTCGGGCTGCCGGAGAGGCGGGTGGTTCTGGCCACGCAGGAGGCGATCGTTGCCGCCATCAACCTGGCCTATGATCTCAGCCGGAGCACGGCGAAGGCGTTCTTCCAGGAGATGGACGAGGAATCGACCGCCGGCATCATCTCCGAGATCGAGGAGACCGGAGACCTTCTGGACGAGACCAGCGACGCCCCGATCATCAAACTGGTGAACCTCCTCCTTTCGGGGGCCATCAAGGACCGGGCCAGCGACATCCACATCGAACCCTACCAGGCCGCGGTGAGGGTCCGCTACCGGATCGACGGCATCCTCTACGACATCCTCAATCTGCCGCGCAAGATCCACTCGCCGCTCGTCTCGCGCGTGAAGATCATGGCGAAACTCAACATCGCCGAGAAAAGACTTCCCCAGGACGGCCGGATCGAGATCAAGATCGCCGACCGGAGCGTCGACATCCGGGTTTCCACCATTCCGACCGCCTTCGGGGAAAGGGTGGTCCTCCGGCTCCTCGACAAGACCGCGTCGATTCTGATGCTCGCCGACCTCGGGATGGACGAGCGGAAGATCGGGATCTTCAACCGACTGATCCAATCCCCGTACGGAATCGTTCTGGTTACGGGGCCGACGGGAAGCGGCAAGACGACCACCCTCTATGCGGCGCTTTCGAGCATCAACCAACCCGAGGTCAACATCATCACCATCGAGGACCCGATCGAGTACCAGATCGACGGGATCGGCCAGATCCAGGTCAACCCGAAGATCGACCTCACCTTTGCCCAGGGGCTCCGTTCCATCGTTCGTCAGGATCCGGATGTGATCCTCGTCGGCGAGATCCGCGACCGCGAGACGGCGGAGATCGCGATCCAGTCGTCCCTCACGGGACATCTCGTCTTCTCCACCCTCCACACGAACGACGCGGCGAGCGCCGTCACGCGCCTCATCGACATGGGGATCGAGCCCTTTCTGGTGACCTCGTCGGTGATCGCGATCATCGCCCAGCGCCTCGTCCGCGTGCTCTGTCCGAAATGCAAGGAAGCCTACGCCGCCGACGACGAATCGCTGGCCAATCTCGGGGTGGACCGGAAGCAACTGGAGAGGAAAACCCTCTACCGGAAGCGGGGATGCGCCGCCTGCATGAATACCGGCTACCGCGGCCGGACGGCGATTTTCGAGATCCTGATTCCCGACGAAACGATCAAGCGGCTGATCCTGAAGACGTCCGACGCCAACCAGATCCAGGATGCGGCGATGAAACGGGGGATGATGAACCTGCTGGCCGACGGCGCCCGAAAGGTTCTGGCCGGGGTGACGACGATCGAAGAGGTATTCCGCGTCACCCGGATCATCAGGCGCGAAACCGATCTCGAGGCGTGATCCGTGGCGGAATCGGCGGAAAGGCGTTGAATGGATTCGAAAATCGCGACCAGCGGCCTGGCCTCCCTGGACCTGGTGCTGCAGGGGCTCCGGTTGGGAGACAACGTCGTCTGGCAGGTGGATCGTCTCGAAGACTATCGGCACTTCGCCGAGCCCTTCGCCCGGCGGGCGATCCGCGACGGGCGGCGGATGATCTACTTTCGCTTCGCCTCGCACGATGCGATCCTTCCGCCGATGGACGGTCTCGAGACGATCGTCGTTGATCCCCATGCCGGATTCGATGCCTTCAGCGGCAACCTCCATCAGATCATCGAGGCGGAGGGTCGTCGGGTTTTCTACGTTTTCGACAGCCTCTCCGCGCTCGTCGTCGAGTGGGCGACGGACGAGCTCCTCGCCAACTTTTTCCAGGTGACCTGCCCGTTCCTCTTCGAACTCGACACGGTCGCCTACTTCGCCCTCTCGCGCGGCCGGCACCGGCACGGCGCCGTCGCCCGAATCCGAGACACAACGCAGGTCCTGCTGGACGTATACCAGGTCAAGGGAGAGATGTATCTCCAGCCGCTCAAGGTCTGGGACCGTTACTCCCCGCAGATGTTCCTCCCGCATGTGATGTCCGACTCGGTTTGGACGCCGGTCTTCGAAAGCGGAGAGGCGGCGGCCCTGTCGGCGTCGGCGGGCCGGAAGCCTCTCCATGTCCGGGGGCAATCCCTCGCCCCCTGGGAGAGCGTTTACCGGCGCTTGATGCAGTACCGCGAGGCGGGACTGGCG
>JAQTRB010000135.1 GCA_028712015.1 Syntrophales bacterium | reverse complement strand
CCGCGTGGGTCAGGGCGATCTCTACACGGTGAAGTACGGCTCCGCCGGAGGGAACAATTCGATCATCGCGCTATCGCCGATGAATGTCCAGGAGGCCTTCGATCTGACGATCGAGTGCTTCAATCTTTCCGAGATTTTCCGGACGCCGGTCTTTCTGCTGACCGACGAAACGGTGGGACATACCCGTGAACTGCTCGTCATTCCCGATGCAGGCGACCTGAAGATCGTTTCCCGGCGAAAGCCGACCGTTCCGCCTGCGGAATTTCTGATGTATCCGCTCAATACGCCCGGGGCGATCGAACATCCCTATCCCAACATCGGGGAAGGTTACGGCATCTGTGTATCGCCCTATACCCATACGGCTAGAGGCTATGCCACGACCTCGGAGAAGGATCATGACAAGATGGCGACCCATCTGGTTCGTAAGATTACGGATCATCTGGATCGGCTGACCCGCGTTCAGGAAGAGATGATCGACGACGCGGAATACGGGATCGTCGCCTATGGCTGCGAAGCGAGGCCGGCCATGGAGGCGGTGAAGAGGGCTCGGGCAGAGGGGATCAAGGTCGGTTTTATGCGGCCGATCATTGTCTGGCCGTTTCCGGACGAACCGATCTACCGGATGGCCTGCAAGGTCAAGAAGATCCTGGTACCTGAACTGAACCGCGACGGACAGCTTTCCCGGGAAGTCCAGCGCGCCGCCAAGGGGCAGGCCGAGGTCCGCCATCTCGGATCGGGCGGTGTGGAAACGCATCAGCCGGTACATGTGTATGACGAGTTGATGCGGATGATCCGGGGAAAATAGCGCGCCGACCCGCCGGTTTGCATTCGGCGGAACAAACGACGAATCGCTGCATCCATAAGCAAAGATGAAGGAGGCAAAACCCATGAAGAACCAAGGAGGAGATCCTGAAAAAACCATCCATCCCTTGGCGGCGAAATATCTGCGGCCGGAGCGGATGCCCCATATGGCCTGTCCGGGCTGCGGCATCGGCCAGGTGGTCCATTCAACCCTGATCGCCTGCGACGAGCTGGCATTGACCCCGGAGAATACGGTCTGGGTCCAGGGCGTGGGCTGTTCGAGCCGCATCTCCTATACCCTCTGGAAGGGGGATAATATCGACGCCCACCACGGCCGTATCTTCGCCGTGGCCACGGGGCTGAAGCTCTCCCGGCCGGATCTCAACTTTATCTGTTTCACCGGAGACGGTGACTGCATGTCCATCGGCGGCAACCATTTTTTGCACGCCTGTCGGCGGAATCTCGACGTTACGGCCATCATGTTCAACAATGCCATCTACGGCATGACCGGCGGCCAGGTGGCGCCCACAACCCCGATGGGGGCCATGACGCCGACCACCCCCTACGGCAATATCGAGGATCCGATGGACGCGGTTCAGATCGCCATGGCGGCCGGCGCCGCTTATGTGGCCCGGTGGCGCTCCACGGATTTCCGGCAAATCGTCAATTCGATCAAGAAGGGTATTCAGACCAAGGGATTCAGCTTTATCGAAATCCTGGTGCAGTGCCCTACCCAGTTCGGCCGTTATGTGCTGAAGACGGGCGATCCCATTAAAATTGTGCAATGGTACAGGGACAATACCGTCACGCTGAAGAAGGCGGAAACCATGACGCCGGAAGAGCGGCAGAACAAAATGCTGATCGGCGAGTTCGCCCACCGGACCGACCGTACCGGTGTCGTGGAGCGGTATTGGGACATGATTCACAAAATGCAGAGGGAGAGGGCATAGATTATGGCAAGAACAGAGTTACGCTTTGCAGGATTTGGCGGGCAGGGTCTGTTGCTGGCGGGCATCATGATGGGTACGGCGGCCACCATCCTGGACTGCAAGAATGCCGCTCAGACGCAGTCCTACGGTACCGAAGCCCGCGGCGGGGCCAGCCAGTGCAATGTGGTGATCGACGATGAACCGATCACCTATGTCGGCGTCGTCAACCCGGATATTTTTGTGTGCATGTCTCAGGAGGCGTATGACAAGCTCATCGCCGATGTCCGGGAGAAGGGCCTTGTCTTTTTCGACAGCGATCTGGTGAAGATCCAGGAGCGGCCGAAAACCCGGCAGATCCCGATTCCGGCCACCAAAGCCGCGATCGACAGCGTGGGCCGGAAAATTGTGGCCAACATGGTCATCCTGGGAAGCGTTATCGAAAGCACCGGGATTCTCGATGCCGAGCTGATGAAAAAGTGCATTCGGGACAATGTTCCGAAGGGCACGGAGGAGATCAATCTGAAGGCTTTTGAAAAGGGAAGGGAACTCTATCGGGAGATCTCCGCAAAGGCCTAGCGGGCACCGGAGGTGCGTTATGACGAAAAAAATTCTCATTACCGAAAACATTGTCGGGACGGGGATCGATGGCCTGAAAGAGCGATACGATTGTCGCTGGGACAAGGATCTCTGGCAGAAGCCGGAAGAGCTCCTCGGGATCGCCGATCAGTTTGACGCGATCATCGTCCGCAATCAAACGAAGGTGAACGCCGATCTGCTGAAGGCGGCCAAGCGCTGCCAAGTGATCGGACGCGCCGGCGTCGGCGTCGATAACGTGGATGTCAAGGCCGCATCGGAACTGGGGATCGTGGTCGCCTTCACGCCGGAGGAAAACGCGATCTCCGTGGCGGAAGAAGTCCTGGGCATGATGCTCTGCCTGGCCAAACGGTTCGTCGGCGCCGATGCGAGCGTCAAGGCCGGAAAGTGGGACCGGATGGCCTTTTTGGGCGTGGAGCTCTTCGGGAAAACCCTGGGAATCATCGGCCTGGGAAAAATCGGCGCGAGGGTGGCCATGCGCGCCCGGGCCTTCGGCATGCGGATTGTCGCCTATGATCCGTATCTCACGAGGCATCACATCCACGTGACGGAGAGCCAGGCCGAACTGGTGGATCTGGAAACATTGCTGCGGACCAGCGATTTCATCACCATTCATCTGCCGTTAACGGCGGAGACACGGCATCTGATCAATCGGGACAATCTGGGTCGCATGAAACCCGCGGCGTATCTCATCAACACCTCGCGGGGGCCCATCGTCAACGAGGCCGACCTTTACGATGCGCTGAGCCGGAGGGTCATTTCCGGGGCCGCCCTCGACGTTCGGGAGACGGAGCCGCCGAAGGCGAGTCCGCTGAACGACCTGGAGAACATCCTGCTCACGCCGCATGTGGCCGCATTCACCGTGGAGGCGCAGGACAAGGTTCAGGAATCGCTCAGCGAGGATGTGGAGCGGGTCCTGACGGGCAGGCCCGCGCTCCGTTTCGCGAATTTCGCGAGGCCGAAACGATCCGCATGATTTCCGGTGCGTGATGATTTGAAAATAAATCTGAGGAAAGAAATGAGAGGAAAGCGATGAATACCAAATTCTTCAAGAGAGCCGTCAAGTGCCTCGACGCCACCATCGGCATTGTATCCAACAACAGGGAGCTGATTCGGGATAAGCGGTTCTTTCAGTCTCCCAAAATGGAATCGCTGTTGACCAACATTCACAAACTTCCGCAGGTTCCTTACCAGGATATCGACGCCGAATTCATCGTGATCGATGATCCGCAGGTGAAACCTTCCGTCTCCATCGGCCCCCGGACCTGCTTCTGCGCCGGAAACTTTACCCGCATGGAGAAGGAGTGTGCGGACATTCGTTACGGCCTGTTCGGCAATCTCGGTCTTTTTTTCCGTTACACGCTGGCCGTTCTGGAACGTTTCCACGGCATCTACAGCTTCCATGCCAGTTCGTTGTACATCCCCAGCAACAACACGCTGCTGCTCGTCATCGGCGAGGCGGGAGCCGGCAAGACGGTCTATCTGCTCGAAGCGGTCGTTCAGGGCTGGAAAATTTTCAGCACCGAGATGACCCACCTGCGCCTGACCAAGAAAGGCTATGAGTTCTACAAGGGTTCCCTTTACGACAACGTGCGCGTCGGCAATCTGGTCTATGATTTTCCCGAGGCCATCGACAAGCTGAAGCTGAAGATACCGAAGGTGGACAACATCTGGGGGCACAAGATCACCATCGATTTGGAACCGCTGCAGGCCGCCGATGTCTACAAGAACCCCAAGGTGCAGATTGCCAATGTAAAGATCGAATCGGATCGACCCAAGGCCGATGTCACCGTCATGAAGAACACGGACAAGATCGTCTGGACGCTCTACAAGAACGCCAGTGAAAAACTGGCGCCGCCCTGGCTGATGTACGAGAGGATGTCCGTCGATGGTTGTGGCGATGAAGAGCTTTCCCGTGCCAGATTGGATGCGATGCGCAGATTCATGGAGATCGGGGATATCCTGCCCGTGAAGTCCATCTTTGCCGGCATCAAGAGCTGCCTGGAAGGGATCGAAATGTAATTGGAGAGGGGGCCTGTTTCCCAGGATCCGCTGCGCAACAGGTTGAAAATGTTTTTAAAATCATCGGTTTCGGGACGGATCGGACCGGAACCATTGAAGAAGGAGGATAAGAAATGAGTGTAAAAGCGTTTGACGGCGTTTTTGAAATGCCGGTTCAGGGCAGAACCGTGAAGCCGCGGAAGAATGGCGTCACCATGTTGATCGACAAAGGGCTCGGGTTATCCGGGACCCAAGACCTCATGGAAATGGCGAGCGATGCCATCGATATGGTCAAAATGACCTTCGGCACCACCGCGTTCATGGACATGGGCGTTGTCGAGGAAAAAATCGAGATTCTCAAGGGCTACGATGTCTACACGATGCCGGGCGGAACCTTCATGGAGGTGTCCGTATGGCAGAGACGCTATCCGGAGTATCTGCGACGCTGCCAGGATCTCGGCTTCAACGCGATCGAGATCTCCGACGGCACCATCGAATTCGACATGAAGACCCGCAAGGACTGCATCAAGCGGGCCGTCGACATGGGATTTTTGGTCCTGACCGAAGTGGGCAAGAAAGACGCCAACGAGAAGGTCTCCGCGGCGCTGATGCACGAGGAGATCGCCTCCGATCTGGCCTGCGGCGCGGCGAAGGTCATCGTGGAAGCGCGGGAGGCCGGCAAGGGCGTGGGGATCTACGATTCCTCGGGAAATGTGAAGACCGACGAGATCGACGCCATCATCGCCGGTGTCGACGATCCCACCGTTTTGGAATGGGAGGCGCCGATCAAAAATCAGCAGCAGCACCTGATCCTGCGTTTCGGCAGCAACGTCAACCTGGGCAATGTGCCCCCGGAAGACATCCTGGCCTTGGAAGCCCTTCGTTGCGGTCTCCGCGGCGACACGCTGAAAAAGGCCTGGGAAGCGAACAAGGCCTATAAGAAGAAATAACGGCGGACGCCGATTTCTTTTCGAAAAAAAGCGGGGCCGTGACGGCCCCGC
>JAQTRB010000005.1 GCA_028712015.1 Syntrophales bacterium | reverse complement strand
AGAAATCGTAGTAGCGCAGTTGAATCGCTGTCGTATTTTCCAGGGAAAAGGTGATGATGAACATGATAAAAATCGCCAAGATGATGGTATAGATCACTTTCATCCGCAGACCTCCCGCTGAAATTTCTTAAAATAGGGTCTCAGCTCACGGGCCGTTCCCAAGACATCCTCCGGAATGACGCGAACCTCGCCGATGACGCTTACGAAATTGGTATCGCCTCCCCACCGCGGAACGACATGGAAGTGAAGATGGTCGTCGATCCCGGCTCCTGCCGCCTTTCCAAGGTTCATACCGATGTTGAACCCCTCCGGTTTCATCGCCTCGGTCAGTACCCGGACGGACAGATCCATAAATGCGAAGAGCTCTCCCCGATCCTCGGGAAGCAGATCGCTCAGACGGCACAGATGGCGAAACGGAACAATCATCAGGTGGCCGCCCGTATATGGATAGCGGTTCACGATGACGTAGCTGCGTTTTCCCTCGCAGACGACCAGGTCCTCTCCCCGCAGGGAATCTCGGCAGAGAACGCAACCCGCGGGTTTCTCTCCACGGATGTAGGCCGTTCGCCAAGGCGCGAATATCGTCTCCATCCCCATCCTTTCCGACAAAACCAGTCGCCAATCTCAGCCATCGTAGAAACGACGGATCGGGCCGTGTAAAATCAATCCCCCAATTCGATGATTTTCCCAGTGATGGTCTTTCCGACCTCAAGCACGCCGACCGAATTGAAAGAGGGAAATCGGCCGCGCGTGGCCGATCCCGGATTAAAATAGAGGACGCCATTCACCACTTGGTTGAACGGCCGGTGTGTATGACCAAAGACAACGCAATCCAGGCGCCCGAATTTTTCCTCCATCGTCTCGCTCATTCGGGACGAGACCCCACAGCAATGGATCATCCCCAGCCGGAAACCGTTCACGTCGAGGACCAATTGATCGGGAAGGCGATGCCGAACCGAAGGCGAATCCGTATTGCCGCGGACCGCCCGAAACTCCTTTGGGTCGAAAACATCCAGAACGGCAAGTTCGGTCAGATCGCCGGCATGCAATATCAGGTCCGCCTCGCGGAACAGCCGTTCCAGGCTCCGTGTGAGTTTTTCGTCGCAACCGCGGAGATGGGTATCTGAAATTACACCTATCTTCACCCGGCTCACCTCCGCCCCTATGCGCGTTGATTATAACGAGAAGTCGCAAAAAGACAAGGACTATTTGGAACGGGAATATCGGAGCAAAGCGAATTTCGGGTAAGGATGATTGGAAGGATCGGACTGCGGTTTTGCCTGTTGTTTCGGTTTGACTTTCCGTACGGCCGACGTTAAGATGGATGCGAAAGATCAATGCAGGGATTGAAAATGATGCTCGAATCCTCACTCGAAAAACTGGCGCAACAGATTCTCGCTTTCGATGAGGCCTCCCTTGCCTCTCTCTGGGGAAAATACCGGCAGCGGATGGAACAGTTTGAACCTACGAAGGAATGGGAAAAAGCGGTCATCATCTTTTTCATTATCAATGCGGTTCGAGCCAAAAATCACATCTTCAATGAACAGATCATGAAACAAAAGCGGCAGGTGGAACCTGAAAAACCTCCAAAAATCAAGCCGGTGTTGCGGCTGGTCAAATCGTGAACCCCAAAAATCGTTTCAAACATCCCTCTTGCCGATGGCCAGTTGCTTTAACAATCCGGATCCTCACCAGGATGACGCACGATGAATCGTGAAGCGACACGGATCAGGATCGAAGCGCTCCGTGAAATCATCCTCCACCACAACATGCGTTACTACCAGCTGGATGATCCGGAGATCTCTGATACCGATTATGACCTCCTTCTCCGGGAATTGATCGATCTGGAAACGCAATTTCCCGATCTCGCCACGCCGGGCTCCCCAACGCAGCGGGTGGGCGCTCCGCCCGTGGAGAAGTTCGGCGCCGTCACCCACCGAACCCCGATGCTGAGCCTGGCCAATGCCTTCTCCGACGAGGAGATCCGAGAATTCGACCGCCGTTGCCACCGCTTTCTGGAAAGCGAAATCCCGATCCTCTATGTCGTGGAACCGAAGCTCGACGGCCTGGCCGTCAATCTGCTCTACGAATCGGGACGATTGACGGTGGGTTCGACTCGTGGGGACGGAACCGTCGGGGAGGATGTCACCTTCAACCTCCGGACAATCCCGACGGTTCCGCTGACCCTCGCGTACGCAGGGGAAAGGAGTAATCCGCATGAAGTCCGTATCGCTGAAATCCCCGAAAGAATCGAGATCCGCGGCGAGGTCTGCATGGAGCGGGAGGCATTCGCCAACCTGAACCGCCGCCGGGCTGAACAGGGGGAACCGCCTTTCGCCAATCCCCGCAACGCGGCCGCGGGATCCCTGCGTCAGCTCGACTCACGGATCACGGCACGGCGCCCTTTGACCCTTTTCGCATATGCCGTCGGAACGGTGGAAGGGGCGCCCTTCCGGACGCAGCAGGAGGTGCTTCGCACGCTTGCCTCCTGGGCATTTCAGGTGAACCCGTTGATCCGCCACGGGGCGGACATCGAAGAATGCATCCGGTACTATCATCGGATGGACGGCATTCGCGATCAACTCCCGTATGAGATCGATGGAATCGTGATCAAGGTGAACGACCTGCTCCTGCAGGAGCGTCTCGGGTTCGTTTCCCGCAGCCCCCGCTGGGCGGTCGCCTGTAAATTCGCGGCCGTCCGGGAGAGAACGGTGATCGAGGATATCGTCGTTCAGGTCGGACGGACCGGCGTTCTGACGCCCGTTGCCGTCATGAGGCCGGTCCGCGTCGGCGGCGTAACGGTCAGCCGCGCAACGCTGCACAACGAGGACGAGGTCCGAAAGAAGGACATCCGCATCGGGGATACGGTGTTGATTCAACGGGCGGGGGACGTCATTCCCGAGGTCGTCGGGGTCGTCCAGACCGCGAGAACCGGCGCGGAGAGGCCTTTCACCATGCCGGAAACCTGCCCGGAATGCGGTTCCCGCGTCATCCGGATGGAAGGCGAGGTCGCTCACCGGTGCATCGGTCTCTCCTGCCCGGCACAGATCCGCGAACACATTGCCCACTTCGCCTCCCGCGGGGCGCTGGATATCGAGGGGCTGGGAGACAAAATGGTCAGCCAACTCGTGACCAGCGGGCTGATCCATGACCCGGCCGACCTCTTCCGCCTGACACGGGAACAACTTCTCGGTCTGGAGAGGATGGGCGAAATATCGGCAAAAAATCTGCTCACGGCCATTGCGCGGGCGAAAAACCCGCCGCTGGACCGCCTGATCTTCGCCCTCGGCATCCGACACGTCGGCGAACGGACGGCGAAGCGACTCGCCCAGACCTACGGCACGCTGGATGCCCTCATGGCCGCCACCAACGAGGATCTGCTGGCCGTACGGGACATCGGTCCCGAGGTGGCAGCGGCCATCGCCGGATTCTTCCGGGAACCTGCCAATCTGAAAGTCATCGAAAAGCTCCGTCATGCGGGCGTCACATCACGGGAGATCCCGCCGCCGCAGGTGACGCCTCTGACGGGCAAGAAAGTCGTCTTTACAGGAACCCTCGCCCGATTGGGCCGCAACGAGGCCAAGGCCCTCGTGGAATCCCTGGGGGGAGAAGTCGGCAGCTCCGTGACCAAATCGACCGATTACGTTGTCGCGGGAGATGCAGCCGGATCCAAAATAGAGAAGGCGCGACGGCAGGGGATCTCCATCCTCGATGAGGAGACCTTTCTTGCCTTGACGGGGGAAAAGACGGAATGAAGAAACGGTACCATGTCCGTATCTCGGGCCGTGTTCAGGGGGTCTATTTCCGGGCGAACACCTGCGGGCAGGCACGTGCATTCGGCCTGACCGGCTGGGTCCGGAATCTCCCGGACGGCCGGGTCGAAGCGTTGTTCGAAGGCGAAAGGAAAAACGCCGAGGCCATGCTGGCCTGGTGCCGCACCGGAACGCCGCCCGCACGTGTGGATCACGTTGAGGCTGAAGAGAAAAACGTCGAAGGCGGCTTCACGAGCTTCGACATTGTCTATTGACATTCTTCGTTCCCGAGACACGTTTCGATCCCTGCGGTCTTTCGCAGCATGTCCCCCGACAATCCCTATTTGAACTCTTTCAGCGCTTCGCCAAAGCCGTCAATCGCCCCCAGTATGGTTGCGTCATCCACGCAGTAGGCAATCCGGATATGGCCGGGTCCGTAGAAGCCGCTCCCGGGAACGGTGAGGATCCTTCGCATCCGGAGCGCCTCGGCGAAACGAACGTCGTCGTCAATAGGCGTCCGGGGAAAGAGATAGAAGGCCCCCTCCGGCTTGACCACCCGGTAACCGACCGACGCGAGGCCGTCGCAAAGAAGGTCGCGCTTTCTCCGGTAAGCCTCTACATCGATTCTTACACCCTTGAGGCCGGCGATTGCCCGTTGCATCAGCGACGGGGCATTCACAAAGCCGAGGATCCGATTGCAGAGCGTCAGACCGCCCATCACCTCATCGAGGCCCGCCATCTCGGGATTTACGGCGATATAGCCGATCCGCTCGCCGGGAAGGGAGAGGCTCTTCGAATAGGACGAGGCGATGAAGCTGTTGGGATAAGCCTTCATGACGCTCGGCAGCCTCACCCCATCATATACGATTTCACTGTATGGCTCGTCTGAGATCAGAAAAATCTCGCGGTGGAATTCGTTCCCCTTTTCGCTCAGAATCGCCGCAAGACCCCGGATCGACTGCTCGTCGAAAACCTTCCCCGTCGGGTTGTTCGGAGAATTGATCAGGACGGCTTTCGTTTTTTCGTTCACGGCCTTCCGGATCGCATCGAGGTCGAGGGAAAAATCTTCGCACGGCGGAATGATTCGGGACACACCGCCGGCATTGTCCACATAAAAACGGTACTCCACGAAAAAAGGCGCCGGCATGATCACCTCATCGTCCGGATCCAGGAGCGTTTTGAGAATGACGTTCAGCGCCCCGCCGGCGCCGCAGGTCATCACGATCTGGTCGGCGATGATTGCCACCCCGCGGGATTCACGAACCTCCACCGCGACGGCGGCGCGCGTCTCCGGGTATCCGGCGTTCGGCATGTACATATGTTTCCCCGGGATGTCGGCAAAAGCCAGTTCGCAGAGCTTGGCCTTGACCGCCTCGGGGGGAGCGAGATTGGGATTGCCTAAACTAAAATCGAAGACATTTTCCGCACCGTATTGCTGCTTGAGGCGGAGCCCCTCCTCGAACATTTTCCGGATGAACGAGGACTGTGTCATGAATCCGTGGATTTTTTTTGCGATCGCCATACCCTATCCTCTTTTTACCCCCGTAATCCGTTTTTCTCCACCGATGCGGGAGAATCCGTTTTTAAAAAAATATTGTTTTATCTCTCACGCCGCCTTGCCCGTGTCAAGACCAATGTGACGTTTCGCTCCCGAATGCTTGCTGTTCGGAACCGTCGCGACAGCCGCTTTTCCGTCGGCTGCCGTATCGAGGCTATGCGTTTGGGCCGCTTCGGCCTTGACATTTTCATGGGTTTCTTCTAATCTCCCCGCGGCTGGACGGTCAGACGAATTGTCAGCCGATGTGCAATGGGTTGGGATGCATTTCGTCCGAGGAGATAAGCTGATGCCGATTTTTGAATTCAGATGCCGGAAATGCCGGGCTTGTTTCGAGGTACTCTTCCGGAGTCGGGACGAGAAGCTTGCCGTAGACTGCCCGCAATGCGGATCGAAAAAAGTCGAACGACTGATGTCCGCCTTTTCGGGAAAGATCGGCAACACCTCCGATGGCGGTTCCGGCTGCGGGAGTTGCGCCGCCACCAGTTGCAGCCCCTCCTGAGGACACTGACCGGTCACTGCCGTGCGCAGTGAGAAAGCCGCCGATTCGCAAAACAGAATTTCGCCCGTTTCAGGTCTTCGCCCAGGTTCATCTTACGCCGTTGGAGAGGTCAATTTGTGGAACATTCGCCGAGGGAATCATGCTTTATTTCCGACAAGCGGTGAACACCGCTAACCTCATTTCGATAAAGGAGCTCGACCATGAACATTCTGATTTTCGGTCCGAACGGAAGCGGTAAGGGAACGCAGGGGGCGGTGGTCCAGAAGAAGTACGGAGTGCCCCATATCGAAACAGGCGTAATCTTCAGGGAAAACATCAAGAACGGAACGGATCTTGGCAAAAAAGCTAAGGATTATATTGACCGGGGTGAACTGGTGCCTGATGCGATTACCGTCCCGATGATCCTGAACCGGCTTCGAGAGGCGGACTGCAAGAACGGCTGGCTCCTGGACGGCTTCCCACGCAATCTCGCCCAGGCAGAGGCCCTCTGGAAGGCCCTTCAGGAGGCCGCGATGAAACTGGACCGTGTGATCGAAATCATCCTCGACCGGGAGATCGCCAAAAAGCGGATCATGGGCCGACGACTCTGCGCAACGGACAATAACCATCCGAACAACATCTACATCGACGCGATCAAACCCGCCGAAAAGAACGGGAAGCCGGTTTGTCGTGTCTGCGGCTGCGATAAACTGACCGCACGGGCCGACGACCAGGATGAAGGAGCGATCGACAAGCGCCACGGGATCTATTACGATACAAAAACGGGAACGCTGGCCGCCGTCAATTTCTTCAAGGCGCGCGTCCAGGTGATCGAGGTGGACGGCACACCCGGCGTGAAAGAGGTCTCTGAAGCCCTGCTCGCAAAACTACGTTAGCCCCTCGGCATTTTTCTCGCACAAAAAAGACCGTGAATCCGGATCGTATCGTGTCTTCCGGGTTCACGGTCTTCGAATGCAACCCCGGTCTCCCGGGCGGGATCGTCCCAACCGCAACTACCTCTACTTTTTTGTTTCCCCCTGAACGGCCTGCTTGACTTCCTTCACGGATTCCTTCGCCTGCGCGGCCTGCTCCTTCACTTCCTTTTTGACGGCCTCCTTCATTTTTACCGCGTCTTTCTTGATATCCTTGACATCCTGCTTCACGGTTTCCTTCACGGTTTCCTTGACGGTTTTTTTCTCGGCCGTCTGCGCTTTGTCCGCGGCGGCGTCATCCTTGCTGACCGCCTTCTTCACTTTCTTTGCCTCGCTTTTCACCGCCTGCTTGACTTCCTTCACGGATTCCTTCGCCTGCGCGGCCTGCTCCTTCACTTCCTTTTTGACGGCCTCCTTCATTTTTACCGCGTCTTTCTTGATATCCTTGACATCCTGCTTCACGGTTTCCTTTACGGCTTCTTTCACCGTTTGTTTATCCCCCGTGGCAACCTTGTCCGCAGGAACCTGCGCCGAAGCGGCGATCGTCAAACCGAACACAAAAACCACAACCAGAAACATCACTTTCTTCATCATACCCTCTCCCCAAACATTGTTAATACATCACGGAATCGCCTGCCGCTCGTTCGAGACCACAATCACCGCAAACCATTTCTGTCTCTCGAAACCACGGACTTGCCTTGCTATCTATACCTCCGGCTTATTCCTGTCAATATATTTAAAATCAGCTATTTAAAATCCGTCCTGCTCATTTCCCCGCTTCCGCGCATGAGAAGTATGGATGATCGGCCTTTTCTTTCGGGTTTACTAACCCCTCCGATCATGGTAAGTTCACCGCCAAAAAAAGCCGCGACAGGTTATGGACCATATCCGAAATTTTAGCATTATCGCCCATATCGACCACGGAAAGTCGACGCTCGCCGATCGGCTGATCCAGTTCACCGGTATTGTGAATGACCGCGATTTTCAGAACCAGATCCTCGACAATATGGATATCGAGCGGGAACGGGGGATTACGATCAAGAGCCAGGTCGTTTCGCTCCCCTACCGCGCAAAGGACGGTCGGCGTTATACCCTGAATCTGATCGACACGCCGGGCCACGTCGATTTCACCTACGAGGTATCGCGGTCGCTGGCCTCCTGCGAAGGCGTCCTGCTGCTGATCGACGCCGCCCAGGGCGTCCAGGCGCAGACGCTCGCCAATTTGTACCTCGCGATGGAACACGACCTGGCGATCATTCCCGTGATCAATAAGATCGACCTCCCCTCGGCGGACGTGGAGCGGGTCATCGAGCAGATCGACTCGGAGCTGGGTCTGGACCCGGACACCCATTTGAAATGCTCCGCCAAGGAGGGAATCGGGATCGAGCAGATTCTGGAGGCGATTGTGGAGAGGATTCCGCCTCCCATCGGCGATCCGGAGGCGCCGCTTGCGGCCCTCATCTTCGACGCCAAGTACGACACCTTCCGCGGAACGGTGATCCACTGCCGCATCTTCGACGGAGCGGTCAAGGCGGGCGACATTATCCGCTTTGTGTACAACCATTCCACCTATCGGGTGGAAGAGGTCGGCCACTTCCTTCTCCAGCGTCAGAAACGGGATAAACTTTCCGCCGGTGACGTGGGCTACATCATCGCCGGCGTGAAAACCGTATCGGACGTCCGCACCGGGGATACGATCACCTTGGAGAGTCGTCCTTGCGCAAAGCCGTTGCCGGGCTTCAAGGAGGTCAAACCCGTCGTTTTCGCCTCGATCTACCCGATCGCCGCGGATGATTACACGGACCTGGCCGATTCTCTGGACAAATTCAAGCTCAACGATGCCTCCTTCGTCTACGAGAAGGACTCTTCCGCCGCCCTGGGGCAGGGATTCCGCTGCGGGTTCCTGGGTCTCCTCCATCTGGACATCGTCCAGGAGCGGCTGGAGCGGGAGTATGACCTGTCGATCATCCTCTCCGTGCCCTCCGTCCGTTACCGGTTCACGCTGAAGGACGGGACGGTCCTTTTTGTGGACAATCCGACGCGCTATCCCGACCCGATCTCCATACTCAAATCCGAAGAACCTTACATCCGGGCGACGATGATGCTCCCCGAGCGCTACCTCGGCGCGGTGATGAAGCTCTGCATGGAAAAGCGGGGGGTCAACTCGGCGTTGAACTACCCAAGTCCCGGCCGTGCCGAGCTGCTTTACGATATGCCGCTGGCCGAGGTGATCTTCGATTTCTACGACCGCTTCAAATCGGTCACGCAGGGGTACGGCTCCTTCGACTATGACCTGATCGATTACCGAGAGAGCAACCTCGCCCTTCTGGACATCCTGGTGAATGGGGAGAAGGTGGACGCCCTTTCCCAGATCGTACACCGGGAACGCGCGCGCGCGCGGGGCCTGCAGGCCTGCGAACGGCTCAAGGAGGAAATCCCCCGTCAGATGTTCAAGATCGCGATCCAGGGCGCGATCGGAGGCGAGATCATCTCGCGGACGACCATCTCCCCGTTCCGCAAGGACGTCATCGCCAAGTGCTACGGCGGCGACATCTCCCGGAAGCGCAAGCTTCTCGAAAAACAGCGAAAGGGAAAGAGACGGATGAAGATGATCGGCGACGTCTCCATCCCGCAGAGCGCCTTCCTGGCCGTTCTGAAATCCGACACGGAATGAATGGCGCAACTTTTCAGACCGCCGGAACGGGATCCTTATTCAAAGGATTCTTGGGATTTCTCGGCAGGGCGAATGTCTGAAGAAACGTCTCTGACAGCGGACAAAAATCCGCCGGAACCATCCGCGATACCGGATGCGCTTCCGGCGCTTTACATTCACATCCCGTTCTGTATCCGGAAATGCGTTTACTGCGGCTTCTACTCCATCACCGATAGGTCGCAGATCCCCGACTATCTGGCGGCCCTCCGTCGGGAAATGGAGCTTTACCGGGAATGGGCCCCCTCTTTTGACACGCTCTACATCGGTGGCGGGACTCCCTCCGTTCTGCCCGCGACGGAACTTGAAAGACTGATCGCCGACATCCGCGGGGTCTTTCCGATCGCAAGCGATGCGGAGATCACCGTCGAAACGAATCCCGCGGACATCGATGCCGGGCTCCTCAACGCGATGTGCCGGGCCGGGGTAAACCGACTCAACATCGGCGTCCAATCCTTCGATGACCGGATACTGGCCTTTCTCGGCCGCCGCCATGATCGGCGGCAAGCCGTTGCCGCCGTCACGGCCGCCCGGATCGCCGGGATGGAAAACATCGGCATCGATCTGATCTACGGCGTCCCCACTCAAACGATGTCCGCCTGGTTTGCGACTCTCCGCGAAGCCATTGCCTTAGATCCCGACCACCTCTCCTGTTATCAACTGACCCTGGAGGATGGAACCCTCCTCGATGAACAATTCCGACGGGGGGAGGTCGTATTCCCCGACGATGCGCTTCAGGCTGATTTTTTCAGCGCCACATCGGAATTCCTGGAGAATCATGGTTACACCCACTATGAGGTTTCCAATTATTCCCGTTCGGGCCGGGAATCGAGACACAACCGCAAATACTGGGATCATATTCCCTATCTGGGACTCGGCCCCACGGCGCACTCCTTCCAGGGACGAGAACGCCGCTGGAACTGCCGCGCCGTCGGCCTCTACATCAACGATCTGGCATCCGGACGAGCCCCCATCGAAGCGGTGGAAACCCTGAGCAACGAACAGCTCAGCCTGGAGGATCTCTTCCTCGGTTTCCGGACGCGCCGCGGAATCTGTCTGGAAACGTTCAAGATCCGCTACGGCCGGGATCTTCTCATGGAAAAGCGGGATGTGCTGATGAAGCTTTCCCGGGAAGGGCTTGTGGAGATCCGCGATGGATTTCTCCGGCCGACCCGCACGGGAATGGCCGTCGCCGACAGCCTCGCCCTGATTTGAACGGCAAGGCGCGCTTTCCGCGCCGCGCCATGTCGACATCGCTGACTCCCTGATCAAAGGCAATCCCCATCACCGCCGCCCAAAAGTCAGCATGGTCCCAAACTCGATAAAATATAGGAAGTTTTGTAAGCAGATTTTATGGATGATCAATGTCATCCGTCTTTTTCTTGAAGTATTTTATGACAATCTGCACACCCACCAGAATCAGAAGAAGGGGAAGCAGAAGATTCACGATCCTCCAAATCTCCATTTCGATATTCTCCACGAGGAAAAAGACCACGCCGACGCACCCGATGATCCAGCCTCCGATGTCCCGCCACCGCTGAATCAGGGTTCCCGCGGCAATCACGATGAGCAGCAACGGCCAACTGCGGGAGAATTCCCAGGCGTCGGTTTTGTGCAGGATGATCAGCGTCCCAATGGTGATCAGAATCATTCCGCCCGTCAGGATATTTCTTTTGTTGCGATTCGCCATAAAGAAACGATCGCCTCCGCATGGGTTTGTCCTGCAAACGATTTTTTACGACGGACATTTTATTCCAAATGCGCGGACAGGTTTGCCCTCCCCGCGCTTTGGTTTACGCCTTTTCCGCCAGCTTCAGGAACGGCTTGAACAGATCGATCGGGATCGGGAAAACGGTCGTCGAGTTGTTCTCGGACGCAATCTGGTTGAGGGTCTGGAGATAACGCAACTGCAGTGACATCGGCTGGGTCTCCATCAGCGCCGCCGCCTCGATCAGTTTCTGGGCGGCCTGGAACTCGCCCTCGGCGTTGATCACCTTCGCGCGTCGCTCCCGCTCCGCCTCGGCCTGCTTGGCCATCGCCCGCTTCATTTCCTCGGGTAGGTCGATGTGCTTGACTTCGACGAGGGAAACCTTGATTCCCCAGGGATCGGTGCTCCGATCCAGAATCTCCTGCAGCTGCAGGTTGATCTTCTCCCTCTCGGAGAGGATTTCGTCGAGCTCCATCTGCCCGCAGACGCTCCGGAGGGTCGTTTGGGCAAGCTGAGAAGTCGCGTAGAGGTAATTTTCGACGCCGATGACGGCGGGGTTGGCATCCACGACGCGGAAATAGACAACCGCGTTGACCTTGATCGAGACGTTGTCCCGGGTGATGACATCCTGGGCCGGAACGTCCATGGTGATCGTCCGCATGTCGATCTTGACCATCTTATCGACGATGGGAATCAGAATGATGAGACCGGGGCCTTTGGTGTCGATCACCCTTCCCAGACGAAAGATGACGGCCCTTTCATACTCGTTGAGAATCCGGATGGCCGACGCGAGAAACATGACGACCAGAACGACCACGACGATGGTTGGGTACATACCTGACATGACTGACCTCCCTTTTTTATTCTTCGATGGGTTCGACCTTGACGATTAGATTTTCCACCTGAATCACGCGGATCCGCGCCCCCTTTGCAATCGCCTTGTCGCTGGAAGCGCTCCAGTACTCTCCGCGGATCAAAACCTTTCCTTCCTTGAAGATATCGGTTACCGCCAGCCCCTCTTCGCCGACCATTGCCTCTTTCCCGCCCTGGGGTTTTCGCAACTGCGCCTTGACGGCGATGGCAATGACGGTGAGGAAGAAGAGAGAGGTCACCGCTACGGCCGGGATCAAGACGCTCCAGGAGATCCGGATCGACGCGTCGGGGGTCCGGAAAAGCATCAGAGAACCGATCACAAGCGAGACAATCCCCCCGACCGCAAGGATACCGTGACTGATCACCTTGATCTCGGCGATGAACAGGATGATCGCAAAGAGGATGAGCGCGATCCCCGCGTAGTTCACCGGAAGCGTCTGCATCGCGAAGAAGGCCATGATCAGGGAGATTCCTCCGATCACGCCGGGAAGAATGCTTCCGGGATTGGAGAACTCGAAATAGAGACCGGCCAGACCGATCAACAGAAGAATGTAGGCAATGTTTGGATCACTCAGCGCGGAGAGAATCTTCTGCCGCGCGCCCATGACCTTTTCGTTGATCACGGCGCCCTTCGTCTTCAGGTTTTTCTTGCCCGCCGCCAGCGATACCTCCCGGCCGTCCATCTGCTCCATAAGACGGTTGAGATCGCTTGCCACGAAATCGATCACCTTCAAGCGGAGCGCCTCCTCGGCGGTGATCGATTCGCTCTTGCGAACCGCCTTCTCCACCCACTCTTCGCTTCTCCCCCGCTTCTTGGCGATTCCCTTGACATAGGCTACGGCGTCGTTTTCCACCTTCTGGCTCATGGTTTTGTCCATTCCGCCACCGATCCCGATGCCGACGGGATGAGCGGCGCCGATATTCGTGCCCGGCGCCATCGCCGCGATGTGCGCCGCCGCGGTGATAATCACCCCGGCCGACGCCGCACGCGCCCCGGCGGGCGCGACGTAGACAATGACGGGCACGGAGGCGTTCAGAATCCCTTTGGCGATGTCCCGCATCGCCAGATCAAGACCGCCCGGCGTGTCCAAACGGATGATTATCCCCTCCGCACCGCTCTTCGCCGCTTCCCCGATACTTTGCAGGATATACTCCGCGACCGGCGGTGTAATCGCGGCGGTGACCGTAATCACATCGAACACGGGGGCCTTCTCCGCCGCCGGCAGATTCCGCCCGGACGACAGGACAGCGATCAGCAGCACGGCCGTTGCCATGGTCATGAAGATGTATTTGCGCATCATCGATTCCCCCATACCAATCATCCATTGCGCTCACAGACGACGCCTCGGAACGCAACCATTGCAATCCATCCCGCGGAAAAGAAGATCCGCTTTTTGCAAAGACAACCATCCCGATCGACGCTGGATCGCTCCGGAATCCCTCTTTTCCGATCTCAAGGCGCTTGCCGGAGGACCTTCATGATCGACTGAACATCCTCCCAGACCTGTTTCTTCGCCCCGGGGTTCCGCAACAGGTAGGCCGGGTGGTAGGTCGGCATCAGCGGTATCCCCTGATAGCGATGGAACCGACCCCGCAGCACACTGATCGGGGCCTCCGATTTCAGCAGGGCGTGCGCCGCAAAGCTTCCCAGCGCGCAGATCACCCGCGGCCGGATCGCTTCGAGCTGCCGGATCAGGAAAGGCTCGCAGGCGGCAATCTCGTCCGGCAAGGGATTTCGATTCCCGGGAGGCCTGCACTTCAGGATGTTGCAGATGTAGACCTCTTCCCGTTTCAACCCCATCGCCTCGATGATCTTCGTGAGCAGTTGCCCTGCACGGCCGACAAACGGCCTGCCCTGTTCATCTTCGTCCGCTCCCGGCGCTTCGCCGACAAAAACCAGGTCGGCCCGGGCGTTTCCCTCGCCGAAGACAAGCCGGCGACGAAGCCCTCCCAATGGGCAGCGCCGACAATCGCCAATGTCCGCTCGAACCGTCTCCAGACCGCCCTCGTTTCTGCCGTTCAGCGCCGGCGGCGGGGCGAGACGCTCAACTCCCCCGGACAGATATGAGCGGGGCCTTCCCGACTCGCCGTCTCCACGCACCCGCTCCAGCAGCGAACGGACCAGTCCATGGAGTTCTTCCCGCGGCTCGGCATCAACGTTCATCGCGGGCCCTTTCTTCTTCCCGGATCCGCTTTACCCGGTCGAGAATGATCCCGGCCGCATCCCGCTTGTCCATCCGGGGAAAAGACGCCACACCGTTCCGGTCCAGAATGTGGATCACGTTCGTATCGACCTGAAAGCCGGCCCCGGGTTCGGTGACGTCATTGGCCACGATGAAATCCATCCCTTTCTCCAAGAGCTTCTTTCGGGCGTTTTCGATCAGGTGATCCGATTCCATCGAAAATCCAACCAGGATCCTTCCCCCCTTCCGGTGGGCCACTTCGGAGAGAATATCCGGATTTCGTTCCAGACAGACGGTGATGGAACCTTCCCCCTTCTTGATCTTCGCAGGTTCGCAAACCGCCGGCCGGTAATCGGCCACCGCGGCGGCTTTGATGACCACCGTGGCCTGCTCCAGACGTTCCAATACGGCCTTCCCCATCTCGACGGCGGTTCGAACCGGCACCAATTCAACGCCCCGCGGCACATCAAGCGCGGTAGGACCGCTGATCAGCGTCACCGTCGCACCCCGCCGTTTTGCCATCAATGCCAGAGCATACCCCATCTTCCCGGAAGAGTGGTTGCTGATGAACCGCACCGGATCGAAGGATTCCTGGGTCGGCCCGGCCGTCACGAGGACCCGTTCCTCACGAAGATCCTTCCCCGTCAACATCGACTCGATCTCTTCCGCAATTTCCATCGGTTCGGCAAGCCGTCCCTGTCCCTCCGTCCGGCATGCCAGTTCGCCGTAACCCGGTTCGACGACGGCATGGCCGCGGGAAACCAGTTGGGCAAGGTTCGCCCGAACCGCGATATTCGCATACATTTTTGCGTTCATTGCCGGACAGAGGAGAATGGGCGCCTCCGTGGCCAGAACAACCGTGGTTAAAAGGTCATCGGCCAACCCCGCAGCCACCTTGCCGATGACGTTTGCCGTCGCAGGGGCAATCACGATCAATTCGGCAAACTCAGCAAGCGAAATATGGCCGATTTCGAAGGGTCCCGGCGCCTGAAAAAGGTCCATGGCCACGGGATTCCCCGAAAGGGTTTCAAAGGTGAGCGGCGCCACAAAACGACAGGCATGTTCCGTCATAACGACCCGGACCTTCGCTCCGCGCCGAACCAGCTCCCGGAGCAGTTCCGCGGATTTATAGGCGGCAATCCCGCCGGTTACACCCAGAACGATCCTTCTGTCCTTCAGCATTTCCGTCCTCCCCAGCATTATCATGGTTTATAACAAGAATGACCCGTAAGAGCAAGAAATTCATGGATCCTCGGCGGGGAAACGGTTTTTCGACTTGCAATGCGCACGCAAAGTGGCTATACCCCAGCCAGTTCTTCGGGGAGGCAGACCAACCATGCAAAAGAAATTCTGGTATCTGATCGGGTGTCTCGTTCTATTCCTCGCGGGCGGGTGGCTTTTTATGACCGTCGGAGAGAGAGGAAAACCCTCCATGGATGCCGGTCCGGATGCCGTCGTCATCGGCCGTCAAAAGGCTCTGAACGTCACCTTTGCGGATTCCGGCCGAGGACTCCGTCGAACGGAGATCCTCATCACCCAGAACAACAAATCCCAGGTTCTGTCCGTCATCGACTATCCGGAAACGGGTGTTCACAGCAAGATGGTTTCCGTCGTGTTGGACGCGGTCGGCCTGAAGCTGAATGACGGACCGGCCGAGTTGACCCTCACGGCCGTCGATCACTCCCTCTGGAAGAACAGGACTACGCTCAAGCGCCCGGTCACCATCGACTTCCTGCCGCCCCAGATTTTCCAGCTCAACACCCAGAACCACATCAACCCCGGAGGAACCTGCGTTGTCGCCTATCATCTTTCGGAAGCCGTTCCCGTGACCGGCGTTCAGGTTGGCGACCTCTTCTATCCGGCGTATCCGGCCACGCTGTCCGGAAAACCTGGTTATGCCGCCTATTTTGCGCTGCCCTTGGATGCTTCGCCCGGGGTTCCACAGATCAGAATCCTGGCCCGGGATCAGGCCGGAAATGAAACGGCAAGCGGCATACCCGCCCTGATTTTGAAGCGGAAGTTCCGCAGCGACACCATGAATCTTTCGGAAAGCTTTCTCGGTCAGAAGATGCCGGAATTCCAGACATTGATTCCGGAACTGCGCGGAAAATCGGCGATCGATACCTTCATCCATGTCAATACGACACTGCGCGCCGACAATCTCAAAACCATTCAATCCGTTTGTCTGAAGTCGGAGCCTCGACCGTTATGGCAGGACACCTTTCTCCGGATGAAAAATGGTGCGCCGATGGCCCTTTTCGGCGATCGCCGGACCTATCTCTACGAGGGCAAACCGATCGGTGAAAGCCTCCACATCGGCATCGATCTCGCATCGGTTGTCCATGCGCCGATCGAGGCCGCCAACAACGGCATCGTCCGTTTCACGGGGATGCTCGGCATCTACGGGAACACGGTCATCATCGATCACGGGATGGGCCTTTCGACGCTGTATGCCCACATGAGCGGCATCCAGGTCAAGGTTGATCAGAACGTCACACGGGGTGAAGTGGTCGGCCTTTCCGGCATGACCGGCCTCGCCGGCGGTGATCATCTGCACTTCGGCATCGCGGTCCACGGGCAGTTCGTCGATCCCCGGGAATGGTGGGATCCGCATTGGATTGCCGACAATGTGACGAAGAAGCTGGAGGTCGGTTCTTAAGACTTGGCTATATCGCGGTGGGTGATGTTCACAAAATAGCCCTTGTCGGTAAAATGCGCCCCCAGAAGATTGGCCATGACCACGGAGCGGTGATGGCCGCCGGTGCATCCCAGAGCGATATTGAACCTTGATTTTCCCTCCTTCTCGTAAAGAGGGACGAGAAAAGTCATCAGGTCCAATAATTTCGCGACAAAGATCCGCCCACCCTCCGATTCGAGCACATAATCGCGGATTCGTTCGTCATGACCGTCGAAACCACGCAGCTTCTCGACAAAATGGGGATTGGGAAGAAAGCGCACGTCCAGCACCATATCGGCATCCGCCGGCAGCCCGTAGCGGTAGCCGAAGGAGGTCACATGGATCACCAGATTCCTGCCTGAAGCCGAACCGAGAAAATACCTTTGAACAATATCTTTAAGCTGATGGACATTGCAGGAGGTCGTGTCGAACACCTTGTCCGCCATTTTTTTCAACGGAACGAGTTTTTCCCGTTCCATGCGGATTCCATCCATGAGCGAACCGCGCGGCGCAAGAGGATGGGCTCGTCTGGTCTCGCTGAAGCGGTGCATGATCGCCTCGTCGGCGGCATCGAAAAACAGCACCTCGATTCGATAGCCATTTTCCCGAAGCCGTTTGAAGATTCGCGGATATTTATCCAGAAACCCTCTCTCCCGGAGATCCATGACCATCGCAACCTGCGCGATATCTTTGGCCGGATCGGACTGAATCTCGAGAAACTTCGGCAGAAGCGCCACCGGCAGATTATCGACGCAGAAAAAGCCGATGTCTTCCAATGCCCGCACGGCGGTGCTTTTACCGGAACCGGAAAGTCCCGTGATGATCACCACGCGCAACTGCTTCATCCCGTCCCTCCTGTCACCGTTCAGGATCGGTCTTCCTGTCTTTCAATGATCTCCAACAGATCCTCTTTGCCCTTTGCTGCCAAAAGACTGCCTCGGAAGGCCGGGTCTTTCAGCATTCGTGAAATCATCGCGAGGACCTTTAGGTGCAGGCCGGCCGAATTTTCAGGCGCCATCAGCAAAAAAAACAGATGCACCGGTTTTCCGTCCATGGCATCAAAGCCGATCCCCTCAACGCTCCTGCCAAAGGACAGCAACATCTCATCGAGTCCCGGGAGTTTACCGTGAGGGATCGCAATTCCATCCCCGATTCCGGTGCTGCCCAATCTCTCCCTTTCCAGCAGGACCTGGAGCATCGCGTCGGCATCAACACGGGGCCGTTCCTTCGCGAAAACGGTCGCCAATTCGGCAAGGACATCGTGTTTGTTTCGAGCCTTCAAGTCCTCAAGGATAAATTCTCCCTTGAGCATCTCCATAAGTTTCATGCCGATATCCTCAAAAAAGATCAACTGCTGATTTCCAGCAGCGCAAATTTTCCATCCTCGCGGCGGTAGATGACGTTGACGTTTTCGGTCGAAGTATCCCGATAGATCACAAAGCGATTCTTCGTCGTTTCCATTTCGAGAACCGCATCGTCGATCGACATCGGCGTCAACACCACGTTGCGCGACTCCACAACCTTGGAATCGTTCGCATCCTCCCCCTCTTCGGCCGGAGATTCACCAATGAATTCTCCGTTTCGTGCAGGATTGGTCTTGAAACCGCGAACCTTTTCCTTTCTTTTCTTGAGCTGACGTTCGATCTTTTCGATCGCGTTGTCGATCGCCAGGTGCATATCTTTTTCTTCCTCTTTGCCGTTGATGTTCAACCCGTTGGCCAACAGGTTGATTTCAGCCGTATTCCGAAACTTCTCCACCGAGAGAATGACGCGGGCATCCACCGGATTGTCGATATATTTCTTCAGTTTCTTCAGTCTCTCTTCGACATATTCCCTTTGCCACTCTTCTCCTTCCGTATTCCTGAACGTCACGGAAATCTTCATGCTCGGCACCTCCCTTTTCTGGTTTCGCTCGCCCGGTGATGGTCAACCGGACCGCATATTGGAACCGCAAAGCCGTGGACCATACGGATATTTTTCCGGCCTGTCCACTTTTTATTTAAAAATATTTTTTTCTTCTCGATGACGGCAGAACCCCCATCATATCCCTATATTTTGCAACCGTACGCCTGGCGATGTTTATCCCGAAAGCTCCCAAACGTCTGACGATTTCCTGATCGCTGAACGGTTTGCGGGGATCCTCCTGGCTGATGATCTTCCGGATATCCTCCTGCACGCTCTTGGAGGAGACGTTATCCCCGCCCGTCTTGTGAATGCCGCTTCCGAAAAAATACTTCAGTTCGAAAAGGCCCCGCGGCGTATGCATGTATTTGTTGGTCACCACCCGGCTGATCGTGGATTCGTGCATTTGCACATCATCGGCAATATCTCGCAGGATCAGCGGCTTGAGAGACCCGATCCCGTCATCGAAAAATTCCTTTTGAAACCGGACGATGCTCTCGGAAACCCGAAAGATCGTTTTCTGCCTTTGCTGAATGCTCCTGATCAACCAGGTCGCCGACTGTACCCGCTCCTTGATGTATCTCTTCCCATTTTCCTGTTTCTCGCGCCCGGTCATTTCGCCCATGATCTCCCGGTAGAAATTGCTGATCCTGAGCCTGGGAAGACCGTCGTCGTTGAGAACGATCTTGTAATCGTCGCCGCTTTTGAAGACGTAGACATCCGGAATGATCGCCTGGATGCGCTCCTCGTTGTAAACGCTCCCCGGTCGGGGATCCATGTGGCTGATGATCAGCACGGCGGCCTGAACATCCTCGATCGACACTTTCAATTTCCGCGCGATGAAGGCATAATTTTTGGTTTCCAGTTCTTTGAGATGATCGAGGATGATCCTTTCCACAAGATGGCGGGCACTCCCCGCCATTGTCGCCTGAATGAGCAGACACTCGCGGAGGTCACGACCCGCCACACCGAGAGGATCAAATTCCTGGACCTTTTTTATCACTTCTTCCACGAAGGCTGGGGATACCTTCTCCTGAACGGCCAATTCATCCGCGGTAACGGCAAGATATCCGTTCTGGTCCAGGTTGCCGATGATCTGTTCGCCGATCCGATATTCCTCCGCCGTACAACGGGAAAGACGAAGCTGCCACATGAGATGATCGGTGAGCGATGATTTCGCCACGAGCAGATTATCCCACGACGGAGCGTTCCCCTCTTTCCGGTCATATGTGACGCCCACCGGACCGTAATCTTCCAGATAGTTTCCCCAGTCAAACTCTTCCCGCCCATCCCCCTCGCCCGTCAGCTCTTCGGTTCGTTCGATGGTTTTCGGCTCCGTCCGATCCTCTTCCGCGGTCTCGGCGGGTTCAATCTTCTTTTCGGCCTCGGGATCTTCGTCCGAGGTCACCTCCTCCAGAAGCGGATTCTCCTCCATCTCCTGATTGACCATATCGACCAGATCAAGCCGCGACATCTGCAAGAGCTTGATGGCCAGCTGGAGCTGCGGCGTCATGATCAATTGTTGGGTCAGTTTCAGACTCTGCCTGAGTTCAAATGCCATGTTGGATGAACATCTCTATTTCAAAATTTGAAATCATCGCCCAAATAGATCCTCCTCGCAATCTCGGAGTCGGCGATGAATTCCGGTGTACCTTCAACGAGAATCGTCCCTTCATTGACGATATATGCGCGATCGCAGACCGAAAGGGTTTCCCTGACGTTGTGATCGGAGATGATGACTCCGATCCCCTTCGTCCGAAGTCGGGCAATGATTCTCCCGATATCCGCCACCGCGAGGGGATCGATCCCCGCGAAGGGTTCGTCGAGCAGGATGTATTTCGGCGAGGTGACGAGCGCCCGCGTGATCTCTACCCGTCTCCTCTCGCCTCCGGATAACGAATAGGCCTTGCTGTCCGCAAGTTGCGTCAGATCCAGCTCCGCGAGAAGCAGCCGCAAACGTTCGTCTCTCTCTTTTCGGCTCAGGGAAAGCGTTTCGAGTATGGCCATGATGTTCTCCCTCACCGTCAATTTCCGAAAAATGGACGGCTCTTGCGGGAGATAATTCAACCCCTTGCGCGCCCGGACATACATGGGACAGCGGCTCAGATCCTCATCATCGAGCACGATCGCCCCCCCGTCCGGATTGATCAAACCGACGATCATGTAGAACGTGGTCGTCTTTCCGGCTCCGTTTGGACCCAGAAGACCGACCACCTCGCCGGGATTGATCTCCAAATGAATCCGGTCGACCACCCTTCTGCCGCCATAGATTTTGACGAGATCCGTTGCCGTCAGTTTACCCATGACGACATCCCGCGATATCCGGCGTGGGAGAGCAATGGGACGGTCACTTTTTTTTCTCCTCCTCCTTGGGATAAATGATGGCCGTTACCCGCCGGTTCTCCAAACTCTCCACCACCCCCCGGTTTTCATCGAGAAATACGACGACCCGGTCTCCCCGGACGACATTGGTGCCCTCGCGCAATACGGCATTGCCGGTCACGGTAATCTTCTGGACATCCTGCAGGAAAACGGCCTCCTCCCCGGTTGCGACCCGCTCCCCCTCGGTGATCGACACCTTGCCGGTCGCCACCACCTTTTCCAGATTCCCCGTCGACTCAAGCCCGGCGGTCGATCCGGCGGATGGATTGGCATCCTGCTTGTAGTAGAGCGTCAGACGATCCGCCCGGATGGTTCGCGCACCCTGCGTCGCCACGGCATTCCCATAAAAAACGACGACCTTCTCTTCATTGTATGCATCCATACGGTCAGAAACGATCTGAATCGGCTCTTTTTTACCGACCTGTGCTTTTTGATTTGACTTGGCCGTCCATCCGTCCGATGAACAGAAAACCACGATCAGGGCACATGCGAAGATGATGATCCTGCGGAAGCTTTCCGACATTCGTTTTTCCCTCTCATTTTTCCCAGGAGCTCGCCCGAACCTGCGACAGAAGCGTAACCTTTTTTTCGTCCAGGCTCAATATCATTCCCACCCCGCTGACCCGGGCACTCCCGCTTTCCATGACAACGAGCCGGTCCGTTTCGATCCGGTTCCCGGCATCCAGATAATGAAGTCGTTCCGTTGTAAAGCGTTCGCCGTGTTCGGAAACGACACTGACCTTCCCCTCGATCTCCATGTCATGCGATTTGGTATTGAGTCTCCCCCGATCGCCGTTCATTACAAATACTCGGCCATCCTTCATCACCAAACGCACCTTCAACCGTTCCAACAGCACCAGGTTTTCATCCTTCTGGTACCGTGCCATGTCTGCCGTGATCTCCCACGTCATGCCGGAACTTCCGACATCGGTGAAACGAACATCCTTGACCTGCAGATCGACCCGGTCCGACATGACCTTCAGCACGGCCTTCTCCGGCGCTTTCCGGACACCCACGGCGAGGATGGCCGCTACGGATAGAACGACCAACAGAATCGCAATGATGAAAACCTTTTTCTTTTTCGACTTCATCATCATATCTGTCTGGATTTGACGTCGACCCTTCCGCGCTCTCGCACGCCTCGCCTGATGGGATTCATATCACCTGAGGCTAATGATGTAAAGTTGAAACGTCCTCTCCCCAAACGCCGGGAGGTTACGTAAATTCATAGCGTGCGGCCACATCCGGCCAACGATTCTGCGCCTTGAGGATGACCTCGCACACCTCCCGAACGGCCCCCCGTCCTCCTCCGTGCATCGTCACATAATCGGCAATCCGCCGGGCTTCCGGAACCGCATCGGCGACGGCAACGGAAAATCCCGAACGCCGGAAGAGAGGGATATCGACCAGATCATCGCCGACGCAGGCTGTTTCTTCCGGAGAAATATCCAGTCGCCTCAGGATTTCCGTAAAGATCTCGGTTTTGTTTCGAACCCCCTGGTGAACTTCGGTGATTCCCAGGTCGGCGGCCCGGTGTTCCACCACCCGGGAGCGCCTTCCCGTCAGCAGCACGACCGCGATTCCGAATCTCATCAGAATTTTCAGGCCATGGCCGTCCCGCACGTCAAATTGCTTGCTCTCCAGACCGGCGTCGTCCATCACGATCCGGCCGTCGGTCATGACCCCGTCCACGTCGAGGACGAGGAGCTTCACCCTTTTGATTTTGTTCAGCAGCCGTTCTTCGATTCCCCCACTCATCCTCTTTCCTCGTTTCCACTTTCCGCAATCGATCCTGTCCGGTCCTCACGAACCGCGGTATCGATTCTCATCAGGGTGGCCAGAAGCGCCGGAAGGCCGTTCAGGATCAGGGAATTGGGGCCGTCGCACAGAGCCCGGTCCGGATCGGGATGAACCTCGAAAAACAGGCCATCGATTCCGGCCGCGACCGCCGCCCGGGCAAGACAGGGAACCATCCCGCGCTCGCCGCCGGACGCCCTTCCGGCTCCTCCGGGAAGCTGCACGCTGTGCGTGGCGTC
>JAQTRB010000134.1 GCA_028712015.1 Syntrophales bacterium | reverse complement strand
CGGATTATGGGGCGCTCTCCACGATCATGACGGAGTATCTGCTCGCCGCGCGGGTGAAGATTCCCAAGAGGCTCTACACGGCCCTTCTGTACGGGATCCGGAGCGACACGAACAATTTCGAGCGGGACGCAAGCCTCGAGGATATCGGCGCCTACTATCTGAATTTCATGCGCGCCAACCGGCAGTTGATCCGGCGCATTGAGCTCAACCAGATCCCGGACCGCTTCCTGAAGTACTACGATTATGCCTACCATCACAAACGACGCTACCGAGATCGGGTGATCTGTTTCCTGGGCGCCGTGGAGAGCGCCGATGTCTGCGTGCAGGTGGCCGATTTCCACCTTCGAATCATCAACGTCTATTACGTGATTATCGCCGGGATCGTGAAGGATCGCCTGATCATCATCTTCCGCGGCGACGGCTACCGCCAGGATTGTGGATCAATCGCAATCAAGGCATTCGGGAATATCGGCAACGCGGGCGGACACCGGAGTGCGGCAAGGGTGGAGATTCCGATCGAGACGCTCAGGACGGCCCTGGAAAATGATATCTCAGCGGAAGCCGTGGACCGGTTTCTCGTCCAGCGCCTCCGGCGGAGGAAAAAAACGGAGGCTGATCCGGACAGATAGTCGACCGTGTCGGCGGTCAAAGGATCCGCCCTTCTCTTTGCGCGGCCGTCCCGTCCCATCGTTGACCGTCCTCACGGTTGAGAGAGGACCCGCGAACGGTTATTCTTCGGTTTTGGTTTTGGACGGCGGCTGGCTCTTCTCCGTTTCCGGGGAGGAAGAAGCGACCTCCTTTTTTTCCGCCACCGGCGCCTTCCGTCCGCCGTAATCCGTGGCATACCAACCGCTCCCCTTCAAGTGGAAGGAGGAGAGGGACATCAGCTTGTGCACGGAACCCTTGCAGAATCGGCAGGATTTCACTGCAGGATCCGCAATCCCCTGAAATACCTCAAATTCTTTACCGCATTTCTTGCATTTGTACTCATAGATGGGCATCAAAAAACCTCCAACAACTTACTCTTACTGAACCAAATCTCCGATCCGGTACCGGTTGCTGAAACAATCCAAAACCAGATTCAAATCGGGATCGGTTGCCGGTTTAAGCAGGTTCCGGGTGATCCGGTGAACCTTTTCTTCCTCGTCCGATTTTTCCTCCGCCGCCGCGTCAAAATTCCCCTCGCCGCGTTCGAAGCGAATGATATGCACCAGCTCGTGAGCGGCGATATAGAGCAGCAAAGGTGAAAGCCGGATAAACGAATGAGCCCGCTCCACGGCGTCGAGGATTCGGTCGTCCTGGAGACAGACCCGGTAGAAGTGCAATTGGCCGTCTTTCGGGTCTTTTCCCTTGTGCGACTGGTACTTGCATAGGTGAGCAAACGCGCCTTCGCGAACCTCGTGTTTCTCCAGAAAAGCAAGGGTTTTAACGTCGTACCGCCGCTCCTTCCACTCCGTCGGGTTGATGCGGAAATAGAGCCCAGCCATCTTTTCAGCCTTCGCAAAACTGCTGCTGGAAAGTGATATCTGCGCTGTATCGAAATACCGCCTCATTACAATTTCCCCCGTTTGCAACCGTTATGAATATATGCATCGGTCGGCGTCTGTCAATTCCAAGATTTACAGGGGTCCTCTTTTGTCGGCATGCACCTCCAGCGCGAATTGGATGATGCGGCCGATCAGGTCCGTTTGCGTCATTCCGGATGCCGCCGCCTGGTGGAACAGGACCGTGGAAGGGGTCATGCCGGGGAGCGTATTCGGTTCCAGGACCGTGATTCGACCATCGGTCCGGACGAACATGTCGATCCGGGCGTATCCTTTCAGGTTGAGTGCGCGGAAGGTCGCGACCGCCCTCTCCCGGATCTTTTCGATCTGTTCCGCGGGAAGCCGCGCCGGGGTCTTGTTTTCCCCCTGGCCGTACAGGAACTTGTCCTGTAGCGAGAGGACGTCGTCCGTCGGGATCGTTTCGGAAGGAATCAAGGCCTCGGGCGCATCCGCGCCAAGCACGCCGCAGGTGATCTCCATCCCGGTCAGAAACTCCTCCACGAGAACCAGATTGTCCCACTGAAACGCATTTTCCACGGCATCGGAAATGCCCTCCGCCGCAACGACCTTCTTCACGGCCGTGCTGCATCCCTCCCGGCAGGGTTTGACGACGCAGGGGAAGCCGATTTTCCCCACGATCTCCTGTTCGACGGACGACTTTTCCATGTCCCAGCGGCGCCGGGGGATCGGGATCGTCCGCGGGACGTCGATTCTTGCGATTTCGAGGATCCGGCGGCATACGTACTTGTCCATGCCGATCGCGGATGCCAGAACGCCGGAGCCCGTGTAGGGGATTCCGAGGAGTTCCAGGAGACCCTGCATGCAACCGTCCTCCCCGTACTTGCCGTGCAAGCCGAGAAAGACGACGTCCACCCCTGTCTTCAGGGTTTCGTATGAGATGGGTTTTGCCTCCTCGGCGAGGTCTTCCTCGATGTCGCTGGTGCTGTTGCGCATGAGAAGCTTGACGGGGATCTCCCAGAGAGCCGCCCGACTGTCCATGAAGATGGGGATTGGTTCGTACTTTCGGCGATCGATCTTGCTGAAAATGTTTCGTCCGCTCTCCAGGGAGACCTCTTTTTCCGACGAGAGGCCCCCCATGACGATGCCGACCCGTGTCCGTTGCACCGGTTGTTCATCAAGTTTCTCATTCATCTTTTTAAAACCACCATCATGCCGATATGGCGAAATTCATATATCACGAAAGCTTATCGTTGCCCAGGTGAATCCGCTACAGAGGTCCGTTTTTCTCCCGGTGGATGATCATCGCGTTTTCGATCAGCCGTCCGATGATCATGGAGGGGAGCATCCCCTGGCAGGCCGCCTGCTCAAAGAAAAACGATGAAGGGGCCATGCCGGAAGCGGAGTTGGGGTCCGTGATGAGAATTCGGCCGTCGGTCAGGTAGAAACCGTCAATCCGGCCATAGGAACGAAATCCCAATGCCTGGAAGGCGCGGACCGCCTCCTTTTTAATGGCCTCGACGGCGTTCCGGGGGATGTTCTTGGGTGGGGTGAACTTGCGGCAGCGGCCGGGCATGTATTTGTCGTCGTAGGTGAAATAGTCGCTTTGCGGCGTAATTTCAGTAACCTCCAGGGCCTGGGGGCGGCCGTCCTCCTCCAGGATGATGGAGGAGAACTCCGTTCCGTTGAGGAACTCCTCGACCAGGACGGACCTGTCCCACCTCAATGCCTCTTCGACGCCGCGGGCGAGGGAGGCTTCGTCGCGAACGAGGGTCACGCCGATGCTCGATCCTTCGCGCGGGGGTTTCGTAAACATCGGGAATCCGAAACGTTCTCGGAGAGTCGTGATCGTCCCGTTTGGGTCGCCGCGCCACATTTCCCCCCGGACGAGGATGCTCTCGGGAACGCCGATCCCGCCGGCCCGCAGGATCATCTGCTGGATATGCTTGTCCATGCCGAGAGCCGAGGCGAGGACGCCCGGACCCGTGTAGGGGATCCGCAGCAGCTCCAGCAAACCCTGCAGGCAGCCGTCCTCCCCGTACTTTCCGTGCAGGGAGATGAAGGCGAAATCAATCTCCTCCTTCAGCGCTTCGTAAGGAATCCGGCGCGCCTCCTGTTCGAGTCGCTCGGAGATGTCCGTTGTCGTGTTTTGGGAGATCAGTTGCCAGGGGATGTGCCAGAGACGACCCCGGTCGTCCATGAAGACCGCCTTGGGATCATATGCCTCCCGGTCGAGGTTGTCATGCACGTTTCTGCCGCTGTTGAGAGAAACCTCCCGCTCCGAGGACATGCCTCCCAGAATCACACCGACGCGCAATCGCTTCATATCGCTCATATCTTATAGATCCCAGACAAATGTAACGCCGCTCGTCGGGAAGATCCATGCATCGTTGCCGAGGCGAAGCGTCAACGACTCGCCCTCTTCCCGGCTTGTCTCCGGATACGGGTGCTTCCCCGCGAAAAATCCGACCTCTCTGACGTTTCGAATACCCGTGCCGCCGTATTGAAAAGAGATCTCCATCCCCCGCGTCGGATAGACCAGGTAGGCGGAGAAGAGGCGGTTGCTCTTGAGTTGCTTCGTCTCGATCTCGATTTCGATGCGCGCCTGGCGACTCACTTTTTTCCGGAGCTCCTCCGATCCGCACCAGACCTCGCAGCCCCGTTTCGTGTTCTCGGTCCGAATCAGCGGGATATCTTCCCCATCGATCCGAACGCGGTTCACCCGAAAGTCCCGATCGGGAGAGAGTCCCTCGCCCGGGTTCAGCAGCCACCGGTATTCGCACCTCCGGTCCTCGAAGAACGCGGCGAGTTGTTCGTTGTCCAACGCGCAGCCGATCATGAAGACGGGATTCCGGATCGCCTTCGTGTATTCGACGTGGGTCGTGACCCGGAAGCAATCCTGAGAGAGCGGATCGGAAACGCCTTCCTCCGTCGGGAATTCGGTCACCCGGATGCGGTAATGGAAATCATTCCGGAGCTCGAGCTGGCGGTCCTTCTTGCCGAAGAGGGTCTCAAACATCTCATAGTAGATGGCGTCTCCCAATTCTTCGTTGCGTGCCCGCGTCTGGAAACAGCGGCGGATGATGCCGTCGATCCGGGAGATCGATTTTTCCTCGTCCGGCATGTAGATCCGCCGGAGACTCGGCTCAACGCGCTCAGCCTGTCCCTCGTGCAGAAATACCCTCGGCGCCCGCTTGCCCAGGGCGCAGAGGATCTCGTAGTGGATCGAGTGGATTTTTGCGGCGATCTCATCGGCTGTGATCCGTTCGCCGTCCTGCTCGCCCATCAGGGCAACCTCGTCGCCCACTTCACATCCCTGAATGTTGCTGATATCGAGGGTGCACATATCCATCGAGATCCGCCCCGCGATGGGCACCCGTTTACCCCGGATCAGGGCTTCACCCTGATTGGACAGCAGCCAGCCGTAGCCGTCGCCGTAGCCGACCGGAATCGTGGCGATCCGGGTCGGCCGGCGCGTGATGAAGGTCCGGCCGTATCCGATGCCGTATCCTTCCGGAAACTCCTTGATGAGGACCACCCTGGTCTTGAAGCTCATCACCGGCGCGAGCGATACCCTGTCCCGCATTTCGGCGGAGGGATAGACGCCGTAGGAGACGATTCCCGGTCGGACCATGTCCAGACGGCAATCCGGGTAGTTCACGATCGCGCCGCTGTTGGAGATGTGGCGAATCGGGATCCGTATTCCATCCGCCTCCAACTGCTCCAGAACATCCCGGAACCCGTTCCACTGAAGGTTGTTGTAGTACGAGAGGATCTCGCTTTCGGAGAAATGGCTGAAGATCCCTTCGATGATCAGGTTGGAAAACGAGGCGATCTCCCGGATGGTTTGGCGGGCCTCGG
>JAQTRB010000133.1 GCA_028712015.1 Syntrophales bacterium | reverse complement strand
GTTGGTTTCGTTGAAGGTCTCGATGCAATCCTTCTTGAACCCGCCGCCCCGGGTAATCCGGAAGCGCCGGGTCTTTTGGTCCTCGAGACGATCGAGCTGCACCAGGATGTGGACGTCTTTGGTGGAGCCGGCCCTGGCCATCTCGGCGATGTCCCTGAGGGCCGCACCGTCCAGGTTGTTGTCCCCGGCCATGTAGACCATGAAGGTCCATTGGGCCTGGCCGGTGGTTTGCCGGTCCGCCCTGCTTCCCCTGTCTTCGTCTGCCCTTTCCATAAGCGCCTCCTTTTTGAATGCATGGTAGAGGCGCAGAAATGAAAAAGTCTAAGAACGGAGTCTTATTAGACGCCACAGGCACCGATTCATGTCGCGAAATGACATGGTCACCACTCCTGTAATCCCTTTACAGGGATGCGCCTATCGATTTACAAGGGCGCCTGGTGGGTACTCAGGGAAGCATGAAGGAGCGAGCACTATGATGGGAAAAGACGTTTGGGCCTATCAGAATGTGTTGACGGAGAACGGGGTGGAAAACAAATTCGATCACTTTCTCCATTTCTTATTGGGCAGGCTGAAACGGAAATATGCAAGGACCACAGGACACTCCATCTCAGAGCAGATCAAGTCGGATGTCTGTAGCGATTGTGCCCTGGTTTATAATCCGCAGGGTGCCGCCAAGCACCCAAAACTCATGTTGCACATACCCTGTCTTTACGAGAGCGGCTGCGATCACTCCCCACATTTCGTCATGATGGCCGTCCCGCCCTTCAGCGCAAAGACAGCCTCCCGATCGACCAACGGCAGAACCCGCAGGAGCAGTTCGGCTTGGCGGAAATAGACAGTATCAATCATGTGGTCGTTCCTTCCCGATCAGCGGGAACAGTTATCTGATATTTGGAGTCAAACCGGCCTTTCGGAACGACCATCCGCTTGCCCTTCCCGAGATCGACCTTCGACAGGTCCACCTTTGTCAGCCAGGCGTGCCCCTGATTTTCGGCCATGTAGAGGAAAAGCCTTTTCACCTTGACCGAGCGACAGGCCTCCAGCAATCCCTGCACAACCTCCGGCCGAAGCGTGGTCAGATTTCCCATGACCAACCGAGCCTCGTCGAATCCGACTTTATGGGGCACCAGGTGAAGCATCTCCAGCATGGCCAACTCCGGCGCCGATATCCGGACGGAAAAGCCCTTCTCCGTGAATTCGGTGAATCCCTCCCGAAGAGCGGCGGGAAAGAGGTTTGTCCGCGTCACGACAAACTCGACGCCGAAACGATCCCCCTTGAACCAGGCCGGCAGGGCGAGCTCCCTCGGGCCATACAGAAAGACCCTGTTTTGCCTCGCCGGCAGGTAGTGGGCATAGCCTTTCCGTTCAAGGGCCGTTTTCCCCCCTGCATGAACGGGAAGACCCAACTGCGTCTGAAGCGTATAAAGGGCGCCCGGCCAGTCCACCTTGTCCCCGGAGCGTATATAGGCGCCTCGGCCAAACGGTTCCAGCCAGCCGCTGTTCTTGTATTTGACGAGCAGATCACCACTGAAACCAACTGACCCGAGGTAGGATGTGGCACTGGGGGCGCCGGTCGTCCACTGATTGACGAGGCGGTTTATTTTTGTCTTATTTTCAGTACTCATGGTCGTCAAAAATCCATATTTTTAAACGATTGTCAAGAAAAAGTTTGAATATGCTTATTTTTGTATACCTATACTCTCCTTAAACGTTTATTTTTAAACTTGCGATGCCTTATCTGGAGTTTGACAGAAGACTTCGATCATTGAGGCAAATGGCTGACTCAGGCAAAGCAACACATTTCGTTACTTTCATTGAGTGAAAACGGCCATGCACTTGACGGTGTGGCGCAGAACACGTAAAAAAGAGATGGGTTTTGCAGACGAATGTCAAGTGGAGGTCTTTCCCTGCCAAGGGTCGCCGGGGATTAGGGTCGCCAACCGCTTGAATACCAATTCGGTTCCCTGGGGGAGGTCAAAGCCGCTGTGGGGGTCCACAAGCGGTGCGATATCGGCGATGAATCTCGGATCATCGAGTTTCGCCAGGAGATTTCGCTCGAATTCGGCGCGTGAGACCCTGTGCCCTTCCTTCTCCAGGTAGTGCAAGAAACAACCGACAACTTGCTCCGGCTGCGGCTTGCCGGTGGCAAAGGCCGTCCACAAGTCGAACAGATCCCGGCCCTTTCTCCGCTGGTACAGTGCCCGCACCTTGGTGCCCAACAACTCGTCAAGCTGGTAGGTCAGGATGGAGGCACGGCCGGAGAACCAGCGCGACGCGATCACCATCTCACGTTTTTCGAATCCCAAAACCGTGAAATGTTCACGGGAATTGATCTCCAGCTTGAGCTTCATGGGGGCGCCTTCTTCGGAGGTCATCCGGTAGGTCAGGGTCACCCGGCCCTCGCCCTGCTTGCGTTTCGGAATCCCGAGCCAAGGATTAAGCTTTTCTTGTAGGGCGCTCATCACCGGGCCGATGGGGCCGGGGTGTACCTGCACCAGGTCGATGTCCTCGGAATAGCGAAGTGGCGGCAGATAGAGTTTGAAGAGCGCCGTCCCGCCCCGAAAGGCAAGGTGGTCCTGCAGATCCGGATGGTTGAAGATCTCCACCAAGGCCCGGCAGATGATCAGGTCCTGCTCCACCTGGTCGTTCTGGGGCCAGGGAGCCGCTTTCTTCCATTCGGAGATGAAATCCTGAGGGATCATAGGTCGGGATCGACTTGGGTGTTGACGAGGAGGTTCCAAGGTTTCAGCCGATTGAGTCCTTCAAAAGGGAGCGATGGTGCAAGCGGGGTCGGCGGCGGGTTCTTTATAGTGATGTATTTAGCCAGTTCTCTGGTCTTCTCCTTTGCTCCCACCAACTCAAGGAGATACCCCAGCCTCTGCGCCCAGGTGATGGGTGAAAGCCACGCCAACCGGGCCAATTCCTTTCCCTTCAGCTTCTCTGCTAGTTCCGCCAGTACGGTGGCCACGTTGTCCAGTCCCGCCCCATGGTCTGGATAACCGACCAGGTCATAGGTCGTCGCCTCCGGGGTGGATATCTTCAAGTGCCCCCGCGGGGTCTTGAAATCTGTGATGGGGATCTGGTCCATGTTCTTTCTGGCCACAAAGATCACCCTAATCTGCCCGCAGGTTATCGCCGGCTTGTTCTTGGCGACCACGACCTGAAAGACCTGGGGCCGCTGATGGGCCGCGCCGTGATACTCGGCGGCACTGAGCAATCCCGCGTAGTACTTCTCGTCGAGGTGCTCCATCAAGGCCGGCAGGAAATGGCCCGCAGGCAAGCAGCCTGCGTTCCGGTATTCGGGAGGGACAATAACATAAAAGCCCTTGTAGGGCATGGCGATCTCGCCCTTCTGACGCAGGCGGCGGAGCGCTGCCCGGGTGGCCACCGCACTAGTCTCCAAAGCCTGTGCCGCTTCGCTGGAACTGAAGCTGTATCGCCCTTTCGCAACAAGGTCGGTGATGAATTGCATTGCCGCCACGGTCTTTCTCCTCAAATAGATTGCTTTAACAAAGTAACACAATTAGTTACTTTAGTCGAGTAAAAAAGTGCTTTGCCTCCTCGTTCCATTCTAATGTTACAAAATTGCTCCTCAGACAATTTTGACAAGGGATGAGAAGAAAGATCTTCAGAATTCTCATCTATGGGTTTGCCAGGGCATAACTCGTACTGCGCCCCCCGCCCGGTTCCTTCACCAGAACCCCGCGCTTCACCAGATCGTCAATATCGCGGGAAGCCGTATCCTGCGAGCATTTGGCAAGCCTGGCCCATTTGGTAGAGGTTAGCTTGCCCTCGAAACCATCGAAAAGCCGATTGAGGACCAGCCGCTGCCGCTCGTTGAAGGGCTTCTTGACTTGCGACTCCCAGAAGCGGGCCTTCTCGAAGATGCCGGCCAGGACCCCTTCCGCGCCCTCGATGGCGCGATCCAGACAGCCCAGGAACCATTCCAGCCAAGGCGTGATGTCCAGGCCGTCCTGTTGAGTCCTTTCCAGCACCTCGTAATAAGCGTTCCGCTCCAGGCGGATCTGCGCCGACATGCTGTAAAAACGCTGGGCGCTGTTTTCCGAGCGCGCCAGGGCCATATCGGCAATCGCCCGGGCCATCCGGCCATTGCCGTCCTCAAAGGGATGGATCGTCACAAACCAAAGATGGGCAAGACCTGCCACCATGACCGGATCGATCGCCGGGGGCGCGTTGAACCACTTCAAAAAAGTCTGCATCTCCCCAGGGACACGCGGGGCCTCCGGGGCCTGGTAATGCACCTTTTCTCGGCCGATCGGCCCGGACACCACCTGCATGGGATCGGATTGAACCTCACGCCAGCGACCAACCGCGATCTTGGTCATCCCGCTACGACCCGTGGGAAAGAGGGCCGCTTGCCAGCCAAACAGCCGCTCCTCGGTCAGTGGATCGGCATAATGCCTCGTGGCGTCGAGCATCATCTCCACCACCCCCTCGACATGCCGGTCCACCGCCACGAGGCCCCCGACGTCGAGCCCCAACCTCCGGGCAATGGACGAGCGCACCTGGTCCCGGTCCAGCTTTTCGCCTTCGATCTCGTTGGACTTGAGCACATCCTCGGTCAGCGTCTGGAGGACCGCTTCGTTGCGGAGCGAGAAGCCCAAGCCCTCCATGCGCCCGATGAGCCGCCCCTGCCGATGACGGACGCCGGCCAGCGGCCCGGCCAACCGCTCGGCCTCCCAGGTCATCTTGGGCCATGCTTTTCTCTGGTAGATGTAGTCCATGATTTTCAACACCCCTGGAGGGCATTATGCCGCATATTCTCCGCAGAGGCAAGCATATTCTCCGCATATTTTGCGGACAATAAGGACATTATTCTCCGCATCGGTTGAATTCACCGTTGCTCATTTTACTTCAGGAACGATGCGTTGGGGTTGTTTTCAATGTAGCTAAAATGTAACCGTCCTAACCGAAAAAAAGCCCAGAAAACCCAGCCCAATCCAAAACGCTCTTCCTAACTGTTTGATACATAAGCGATTATTTTTTGATGGGGATCCTCCGCCCCTTCGGGCAGTAAAGGGGTCATTTGGTGGATCTGGGCACCCATATTCTCGCCTCCATTTGCCGATATTTTTGCCGATAGAGTGGCTGCTGGAGCACCTTGCTTGGCTTGGTCAGCCAAGCGGATTTCAAAAAAATAATAGGCATTCCCCATCAATTTTGCATTACAAACAGGAGGTTAAGGAGGGAAGGAGCTGTAACTAAAAAATGTAACTGTCGTGTAACTTATTTATATGCCGATGTACGGACTCGTTTCTTCAATAGCACGGAGACGCGAGGAAGATCCCGAACGATGAAATGAAAGTTGATTTCCAAATTGACAGCTCCCCTGATCTCTTCTATGGTGGGAACGGAATGG
>JAQTRB010000132.1 GCA_028712015.1 Syntrophales bacterium | reverse complement strand
TCACCTGCCAGCCCAAGGCCGTGAAGCGTTGATCGATATCTTCGGTGAAGCAGAGCGATGTGGCGCCTGAAAGGGAGATTCGGTTGTCATCGTACAGAACGATGAGCTTCCCCAGGCCGAGGTGGCCAGCCAGCGCGCAGGCCTCGGCGGAGAGTCCCTCCATGAGGTCGCCGTCGCTCGCGAAAACATAGGTCCGGTGGTCCACGACCGGATGGCCGGAACGGTTGAACCGGGCCGCAAGGTGCGCCTCTGCAATCGCCATTCCGACCGCGGCGGCCAGACCCTGCCCGAGAGGACCCGTCGTCATCTCCGCCCCGGCCGGATGCCGGCGTTCCGGATGACCCGGCGTCTTGCTCCCCCATTGGCGAAAGGTCTTCAGGTCGTCCAGCGAGAGATCATAACCGGTCAGGTACAGAAGGGTGTAGAGGAGCATCGAGGCGTGACCGGCCGACAGCACGAAGCGGTCGCGATCCGGCCAAAGCGGATCGGCCGGATTGTATTTCAACCGCCGCGTCCAGAGGGCGTAGGCCGCGGCCGCGGCACCCATCGGCATGCCGGGATGACCGGACTTGGCCTTTTCAATGGCGTCCGCCGCCAGAAACCGAATGGCATTGATGCATTTGACCTCCAGGTTCCGTTGTTCGTCCATGCTGAAGTCTCCTCTCCTTGTCGTCGGTTTGATCTCGTATTATTCGTCAGCCCCGCGGAAACCTTCCCATCCCCTTGAGACGGAAAGACCGGGGCTTGTTCTCCACCCATCCTTCCACTGATTCTCTTCCTCATAACGGCGGGAAAACATTGCCGCTCCGCTTCCGGGACCGAACCACCTTACAATAACGCGTCTCAATTGACAAGGCGGCTTTGGAAGATTTTCATGAGATATCTCGCGAGCCTTGCCATTGCACGGATAATGAAGTATCCTGTCCCCGTCAATGGTTCCGAACCAAGGAGGTGTCATGAGCCAGCATAAGAAGATCGAACGGAAGAAGGAACTGGACCGCAAACGTCGAAGAAGAGAGAAAAGCCTGAAGCTTCGGGCAAAGGACGCCAAACGGAAGACCAAGTAATCAGATGGTCAAACGCTTTAGTCCAATCATTCGGCTATTTAACCTGGCTCTGCTTTTCTGCCTTTTTGCGCCCGGACTGTTGCACGCGGCGTCTACGAGACAGATTTTTGTTCTGCATTCCTATTCGCATGAATACGCATGGACCCACGCTCAGCACGAGGGTTTCATGCAAACGCTTGCCATCGGCACGCAGGCGGAGCATATCGTCAACACCGAATACCTGGATACCAAACGGCGAGCCTACGACGAAACGTACGCGAATGAGTTGGCTCGTCATTTGCGTTTGAAATACGCGGGTTACAAACCGACGGCGATCTATGTCACGGACGATAACGCGCTGTTGTTTGCCCGTGACCACCTCTCCCGCGTCTTCGCCGACGCGCCCGTATTTTTTTCCGGTGTGAATGACTACGGCGTGATGAGCAGCCTCGATCCCGCCCGTTTCACCGGCGTTTTTGAACGCAAAGAGGTGGGACCCAACATCGAATGGCTGCTCCAAGTGGACAAGGAAGCCGACGATCTCATTTTTATCGGGGATGGCAGCAACACCGATCAGGCGATTGAGGGCGAGCTGCGCAGTGAATTGATTCCGTATCGTCTGCGCGTGACCTTCGTTGCCGAAAAGAGGTTGGATCGCGCCCTGGAACGGCTGAACAAACTGCCGGGAAAATATCTCTTCCTGACCACGCTGGGCGGCATGACCGACGAAAATGGCCAAGTGCTTCCCCTGCGCGACGTCATGAAGGGTCTTGTCCTCACCGGGCGCATCGTGATCAGTATGGAAGATGCGTATATCATGGAAGGCGTGCTGGGCGGCTCTGTGACAAGCGGTCGGAAGCAGGGCATGAATGCGGCGCGTTTGCTGAAGACCTATCTGAACGGCAAGCCGCTGGTCGATCTGCCGCCGGTGCTCAAGAGTCCTAATGAATTGATCTTTGACGACCGGGCGCTGCAACGATATGGGATCCATTTGCCCGGGAAACTTCGCTCTCAAGCGCTTCTTTTACATCCGCGCCCCAGTTTCTATGCGCAGAATCGCTCCTTGATTCTTGGCATGTTGGTCGGTTTGGCGGCGTTTCTCTTTTTGATCGTGATCGGATCAATCGCGATCTTGTCGCGCAAGAACCGCGAACTGAGCCACGCCCGAAACAGCGCCGAGTTGGCCAACCTCCGCTTCAATCAGCTCGCCGAGCAGAGCCGGACGGTACACTGGGAAGTCGATGCCGAGGGGATGTTTACCTACGTCAGTCCCGCGTCGTATACTGTGCTTGGCTATCAGCCGGTGGAGCTGGTCCGCAAACAGCGTCTGTATGATCTCCTTCAAAAGGATGAACACAACGTCAATAAAACGGTCACCCATGAACGCATTATGCGTAGGGAGCCTTTCCAGGGGCTGGAGAAGATCATCCGGACCAGGAACGGAAATCTGATTTGGACATTGACGGACGGCGTCCCTGTTCTGAATGATCCGGGAACATTTCTCGGATATCGCGGTTCCTCCACCGACATTACCGAACGCAAGCGGATGGAAGAGACGCTGAGAGAAAGCGAGAAACGATACCGGGAACTCAGCATCGTCGATGATCTCACCCGCCTCTTCAATTCACGGCAATTTTACGTTCAGCTCAAAATCGAACTGGACCGGTCGAACCGCTATGAACTGCCCTTGACCCTTCTCGTGCTGGATATAGACAATTTCAAGGCATTCAACGACGCTTACGGCCATGTCGAGGGGGATCATGTCTTACGGCGCCTCGGCCACGTCATCAAAAAATGCCTGCGCGAAACGGATTTTGCCTATCGTTACGGCGGCGAAGAATTCACCATCCTGCTGCCGATGACAACCGGCGCGAATGGGGCCGTAACCGCGGAAAGAATCCGGACGGAATTCACGAAAGAGTCTTTCTCCCCCGCCCCGGGTCAGGATGTTCATCTCACGATGAGCATCGGTGTTGCGCAGTACAAGCCACAGGAGGATATGAAGGCTTTCGTTCACCGGGTCGACCAGCTCATGTATCAAGCCAAAAGAAACGGGAAAGACAGGATTTGTTCTGACTTTCGGTAAAATCAGATCACAAGAGCGCTACCAACCACCGCCTCCACCGCCTCCGCCGCCTCCGCCAGACGAGCCTCCGCCGCCTCCGCCGCTGCTCCCCCCCGATCTTGATCCCGGCGCGGTTGCGGAGGAGGAGATGGCGCTGCTCAGTGCATCTCCTACATTGCCGGCGAAACTTCCGATTTGCCCCCCGTCAAACAGGGCGCCTGAGTACCATCCGGGGCGGTAGCCGCCATCCGTCCGCATGGACGCGGACAACACGTCGGCGAACCGCTCGGTCCATGCCTGCTCGACATTCAGCGCAAGCGCATACGGCAGGTACTTTTCGTAAAGCTCGGGCGTGCGGTCCGCGGGAACCATGCGCTGGAGACGATCCCCTTCGGTGGCGCCCAGAAACATCTTGAAGCCTTCGATGCGGTCGAGAATCCGGCGTCCGAGCATCGTCGGGGCCTTGAGCAGATGATAGAAGGCCATGTTCAGGATCACCACGACCGCAATGAGGCCGACGAGGGGCGGAGCGCTCCGGGCCAGAATGACCAGGACAAAGATTTCCGCGCCCCAGAAGGGCAGTGCAAAACCGGTCATGACCAGCGCCGATCCGAGACTGCCGACGGTCGTCCCCAGTTTCCGGGCTCCCGCAAATACCTGACGCCAAAGCTTCACGACCATTAAAGAGAGAAAGACCACCCCGATGCTCCACGCCGAAAGCCAGACGCCAAGGAAAAAAACATCGGGCTGCTTCCACATGGAAAGGAAGCTTGCCGCCATGACCGCCGCAGAGATCACCATCCCGGTAACAAACGCCCCCCGGTTGGTTACGAAATGGGTTTTTTCAAACGAAAGGGTCAGGGATGTCTTCAACGCATTTTTGGCGGCGGCAATGTGGGCGTGATTTTTCGGTTCGAGAACGATGGATTCGCCGGTTTGAAAGAGATGACCGGCAATTTTTTTCTCTTCCGCGCCAAGCCTGGTCAAGTCGCCGCCGGTTTTCGTAAGCGTGTACTTGCCGTCCTTCTCGCGGATGGAAAGAAACCCCTTCACCGCCATGTCGATCACGGCCGCCGCAAACGCCCTGTCGTCGTATTTCATCTCGGCGATAAATCTCATCGCCGCCGGGGACAGGTTGTCGGGCGGGGTGTAGATCGGCATGATGGTTCCCCGGGCCGGGTCTCGCCCCGCCCTGAACCATACCAGCACATAGTACAAAAGCAGAACGACAAGACCGGCAAAGGCAACCAGCGCGGTCAGGTTGTCCTTCAGAAAATGGAAAGTCTTCTCGGCAGGGGATGGCTCCTGAACGAACCCCTTCGGCCAGAGGACCACAATCGTGAGCCCCTCGTTGGCGGCCAGTCGTCGCGTCGTTTTGAAAACAGCCCTTCCTTCCGGAGTCAAGGCCGAGGAAAAATCCTGACCCTTGGCGCCCATCGGTCCGGTATAGCCCTCGAGGGACACCTTTTCGGCAGTAACGCCGGCGGGCAAATGAACCCTTGCCGAGGCCGTTTCGATGGGAAAGATCCACCCGTTTCCGGTCACGTTCCAGTAGAGCTCGTCGTGGTCCCGAAAGAAGCCCAACTGCCGATCGGTCCGGTAGCTCAGCGTGTAGGTATGCTCGCCGGGCGGCAGCAGATACTCTTTTTGGCCCATATAGATCCGGACGCCGTTGGACAGGTCTTCGGCGTGATACGCCTCGGGCCGGCCGTCCCGCGCAACATCGAGGATCGTAAAGCCGACAACGTATCTGTTTCCCGCAGGATCTCTGTAGGTCGTTGGAAAGTCCCTGTAGATTCCCCGTTTGATCTGGTCGCCGGCGCTGACGACCCTGATGGTCTCCGTCACATGCAGGCTCGCATCGGCATTCACGGTGATCTCGCTTGCAAACGACAGAATGGTTTCCGATGTCGCCGCGGTGGCATTCGCACCGACGGCAACAAAGATGAGAAGAACGGCGAGCGAGATTCGAAAAATCGATTTCCGAATCCTGCTTGCGCGGTTCAATATCCGTCCGGACGCAAGGATCATGATCTCGCCTCTCGTCAGAAACTGACCTTGACCGCTTTCCGCTCGACGTCCGGTGTTTCGAGCTCGAAAAAATCGCTCCTCTCGAATTTGAACTGGGAGGCAACCAGGTTGGATGGGAACTGCTCGATCGCGGTGTTGTAATCCCGGGTCACCGCGTTGTAATAACGCCGCGCGGATTCGATATTGTCCTCAATCTCCTTGAGCTGGGTCTGCAGTTGCAGGAAGTTCTGATTCGCCTTCAG
>JAQTRB010000004.1 GCA_028712015.1 Syntrophales bacterium | reverse complement strand
AAGAAAGGGCATCAGCACTATGCAATGATGCCCCCATCAAGACCTGCCGACCGCCGAAGACATTTCTACCGATCCAACTCGACTTCCGAACATCATCCCTTGAAAGGTCAAATCCATTATGAAAAAATGGTAGGCACGCAGGGATTTGAACCCTGGACATCCACCGCGTCAGGATGGCGCTCTCCCCCTGAGCTACGTGCCTACGATGCCCCCCATCGGAGAGGGCGCCTTACCTAACAAGAAAATACAGTGATGTCAAGGCAAATATCATTTCAAACCCCCTCGGATTCGACCTCGTCGTGGGTTTCGACACCGCCGGATCAGGTCGGGCCATTTGCGGATGAAGCCAACCGGTTGGGGCTCAGCGCCGAAACATCCATGAAGGTCCTGCCGTCGACAATCAGGTCGGCCACGATTTTTCCGGTGACCGGGCTCAGCGCAATGCCGTCCCCTTCATGTCCCGCGGCCATGAAATATCCTTCCAGATCATCAACATAGCCGACCAGCGGGAGACCATCGGGGGTGTAGGGTCTGAGGCCGCCCATGGTACGGATAATATGGATCGATCCCAATCCGGGAACCAACCGGACGGCGTTTTTGAGGACCGCCTGAATGCCGTCATGGGTATTCCGGACATCATAACCGACCAATTCGCGGGTCCCCCCGATAATGATGTTCCCCTTCTGGGTCTGGCTGAGCGACAGGCCCACGCCGAGCTGCACGGCCTTGCTTTTGGAATCCTTCCGTTTGTCGGCATTGTATTTGGCGACAATGTAGGAGGCGGACAGAATCTGCTGATCTATGTACGGCGCCACGGGCTCGGTGATCATCAGTTGTCCCCGCCGCGGCTGGATGGGCAGGTCCAACCCGGCCATTTTTCCGAGAACGGGCGCCCATGCCCCCGCGGCGTTCACCACGACCGGGGCGTATATCGGCCCCCGCGAGGTTTCAATTCCTTCCACGCGCCCGCCGGTGATGATGCAGCCGGTCACCTCCGTATCCAGAAGAATCCCCACACCCAGCTTTCGCGCGGCTTTTGCAAAGCCGAGGGTGAGTTCAATGGGGTTGACATCGCCGTCCTGGGAACTGTATGTGGAACCCACCAGGTGTTCCGCCAGGCCACGCTGCAGTTTGGAAGCCTCCTTGCGGTCGATGATCTCGACCTGCAGTCCCGTCTGCTTCTGACGGGTTACAAAACCCTCCATGACCGTCATCTCCTCGGCTGTTTCGATGAGGATCATGCCGCCCTTGTTGTGGTATTCGATATCGTGCTCCAGCTCACTCCTCAAGCCCTTGAAGATTTCGGCGCTGGCCAGAGCCAGCTGCAAATGGATCCCGGCGTTCTTGGACTGCAGGAAGATGCTGGTATCGCAGGAGCCGGAGGCCCCCGAGGCAAGATCTTTCTTTTCCACCAGAATGACCCTTTGACCCCGCGTGGCCAATTGATAGGCCACGGAGGTGCCGATGACCCCCCCGCCGACCACGATCACATCCGCTTTACCGGTCATTCCTCATCCCCCTGGGCGATTTCGTCGATCCGGACGGTGCGGACGGGGGGACGGAAAGTCGCGGGCAGGATCTTCGCCGGGTCCTGGCTGCGGGCCAGCATGTTGGCAATGAGTTTTCGGCAGGTTCTGCCCTGGCAGAGGCCCATGCCCGCATGGGTTCTCTTCTTGACGCCCGCCAAGGTGGTCGCCCCATCCCGGATGGTCTGTTCCACTTCTTCCCGGGTCACCTCCTCGCACCGGCAGATGTAAACCTGCTCGTCCTGCTCGGCCATGTCAGCGATACTCCTTCCGGCAGATGGTCCTGACCTCCAGACAACAGGCCCGGGGAACCTCCACTGCGACCACGGCCGTGCCGTCATTGCCCCTGGCATTCTTCACGCTCACGACCCAGCCGTCGGCCACATAATCCCCTTTCCGGTCGCCGCAGGGTACACGATCCCCCTTGCGGGGCAGCGGACAATACTCGTACGGGAATTCAACCAGAGAGGTGGCTTCCTTATAGCGGAGATGAACCTTGAAAATCGCCAGGCCGGGACATTGCGCAATGCACATCCCGCAGCCGGTGCATTTTTCGCCGTTCAGCACCGGCAGGTTGGTGATCGGCTCTCCGACCGTGATGGCGCCAAAGGGACAGGCCTCCTCGCAGGGATTGCAGGGGATTTCCTGGACGCACTCGATGAAAGCCACGGGCCCCTGCTCCAGCCGCTGCCGGCTCGGTACCCCGGGGCTCGCCAGCAGTTCCGCTTCCGAAGGAATTCCGGTATATTGGACACGTTCGTTCACTCATACCCCCCGACAGGCAAACCGACCAGGTGGTCTTTGGCCTTTCGGCGTCCATCGCCGAAAGGGCCTGTTCGCAGCGCATTCATGCGTTCCCAGATCACGGTTTTCAAATCCCGGGCTCTTTCCCGTTCCAGCAATCCCAGGCCTTCCGCGCAGGCCGTCCCGGCGAGGCGTCCCTCCTCCATGGCCGTGCTGGCCTCTTCCACTCCCGAGATGTCGCCGGCAACGAAAACACCCGGCACGGTCGTCTCCATGTTCAGGTCATGCTTCGGCACATGACCCCCGAGACCGGGGACAAAGGCAAATTCACACCCCATCAACCAGGCAAGCTCCGTCAGCGGGGTCAGCCCCACGGCAATACACACCGTATCCACCGCCAGAATCTTTTCCGAACCGGCCACGGGTTGCCAGCGGGCGTCCAGTTCCATCATTTCCACGGATTCCACCTGATCTTTGCCCATGGCCCGTTTGACCGTATGGGACAGATGGATGGGAACGCCCGCCCGGAGGATTTTGGCGGCATGGACGCCGTATCCGCCGATTTGCGGCGCCGCCTCGATGAGGGCCGCGACATCGGCTCCCGCCTGCATTAACTGATAGGACACAATGAGTCCGACATTTCCCGAACCGATCATCAATATCCTCTTCCCGGGCAAAACCCGGTGGACATTGATCATGGTCTGCGCGGCGCCGGCGCCCATGACTCCGGGCAGCGTGCTCCCCGGAAAGGCCAGGGCGTTTTCCGCCGCTCCCGCGGCAATGATGATTTTTTCGGCCTTCAGGCAAACTTCCTTCCCGTCATGGATGTAACCCACGGTTTTGTCGGGGAAGAGGGCGTATACAGGAGAATCGAGCAGCACTTCAACGTTCAGCTCCCTGGTTTCGACCAGAAGCTGTTCGCCGATGTGAAAACCGCGCACCCCTGCCCGGTGCTCCCGGGAACCGAAAAATTTGTGGATCTGCTTGAAGAGCTGCCCGCCCGGTTTGGCGTTTTCGTCGATCACGGTGACGGAGCCTCCGGCGCGAGCCACTTCAATGGCTGCCGCCAGCCCGGCCGGGCCGGCGCCGATCACGGCCACTTGCGTTGTCTTCACGGTTCGTCCGCCCATTTTCCGAGCCCGGTTTGGGTCTCGACGATCATCCCGTCCTTCACGGGGGTCACGCAGGTGCGGACATTGGGCTGCCCGTCCACCGTCATCACGCAATCGATGCAACGCCCGATCCCGCAGAAGAGGCCCCGGGGGCTGCCAAAGCGGGGCGTGACCCGAAATTTCCGTATCCCCGCCGCCATCAGCGCCGCGGCAATGGGCTCCCCCGTAATGGCATCCACCCGGTTTCCATCGACGATGATGGCGGCATCCCGCTTCCGACGGTCATCGCCCAATATGGGATGTTTTACGACCCGCATGAAAATATCCTTCCCAAATTGTCCAAACCAAGGACGGTTTTCGTCCCTCCCCGTTTCCGCGCAAGAATCAATGACGATCTTTTACGCCGACCGTTGAAACTCCTCCCGTTCCAGGGATTCGTGAATATAACGGACCATGGTCACCACATCAAAAACGGGCACGTTCAACACCTGCTGGACCGCCTTGGCGTAGGGGGGCATGTTCGTGCACTCCAGCACCAGTGCGCCAATGTCCGGATGCAGGAGAGCCATCCTCTCCGCCGCGCGGATCATCTCTTTCCTGACCTTCTCCGGATCCAGGGCCGGTTTCCCCTCGATAAAAACCTCGGTGAACTCCTCCGCGTCTTCCATGCCCATCACGACCACCGGAATATCTTCGATGCCGATGCCGGCGAAATGCCGGTTCGTTAGGGACGCGGCGCTGGCCGTTAAAATGCCCACCTTCCGCCTCCGGTTGATCATCGCCTGCGCCATGGGCACCTGCAACAGACTGGAGCTGAATACCGGGATATCCACCGCATCGACCAGTTCTCGTTGAAAAAGTGCCAGAAAACCGCAACTGGTGGCAATCGCTTTCACTCCCCCGCTTTCCAGGCTCCGGGCTGCATCGAGAAACGGTTCCAGCAATCGGGAATCGGCCTCTTTCACCACCCGTTGCGGCGAAGCCCCCCGCACGATTTTATAACGAACCGGGAAGGGGAAGGTACCCGCGTTGCCGATGTCCCCGGGGATTCTGGGGAAAACGGTATCGAGCATGATGATCCCGATGGCCTCCCTGCCGGTCGTTGTTTCCGCTGTCTCTGCCAATCGGTCGCTCCCGTTCGGAAAATGCGCGTTGCAGGAATATCCCCCGCCATATTTGGCCGTCATCTTCGCCGTTATGTGCCCAGCGTAATCGCCTGCCTTTTCTCCCGCTTCAGGGCCATGGCCCACCACAGCAGGAAAGCTATGCTCACCGCGGCGGCTATAGCCATCGTGATCGGCCGGCCGACGATTGCCCGTTGCGTGCACAGGACAATCCCCCCGGCCGCCAGCACAAACATGAAGAGTCTGAGGATCACGTTAAGATGACGGACGAAAAAACCCGTCACCGCGGCGGACAGGAAAACGACGGAAATGATGATCAACAGAAGCAGCGACAAGGTCTCCGCCACACCCCCCTTCAGCAGCAGGGCGTGGTTGAAGACGAAGATGTAAGGGATTGTGAAGGCGACGATGGCCATCTTGAAGGCTTCGAAGCCGGTCTGCAGTGGTTTCGCCCCGGCGATCGAGGCCCCGCAATAGGCCGGAATGCATACTGGCGGCGTGACCTCGGCCAGGATCGCAAAGTAGAAAACGAACAAATGGGCCGCCAGCAGGTTGATGCCCAGGGCCACCAGGGCCGGGCCGCCGATTGTGATGGCTACGATGTAGGCCGGGGTGCAGGGCATCCCCATACCCAGAATCAGCGAGGTGACCATGATCAGCATCATGGCCGGAAGCAGTTGGCCTCCCGACCAGTTGGTGATCACCGTCGCGATGCCCAGCGCGAGACCGGTATGGGTCACGATGGCCACAATCATCCCGGCGCCCGCGCACGCCAGCGCGATCATGACCATGTTCTGTCCGGCTGATCTGAGCGCTTCCAGAAGTCTTTTGGGCGTCATCGCGGTCTCCTTCTTGAAGAAACTGATCACGAACGAGATCACGATGGCCCCCATGGCCGACATGAAAACCGAATAGCCCGCCAGTAGGAGTCCCACCAGGCCGAACAGCGGGATGAGCAGGTAGGAATCCTTGATGATGACCGAAAGCGGAACCATCATATCCTCCTCCTTCATCCCCTTGAGGTTGTCCTTGACGGCGATGAAGTGGACGCGGATGACGAGGCTGGCATAGTAGGCCAGGGCCGGCAACGCGGCGGCGATGCAGATATCGAGATAAGGGATGCTCGTGATTTCGGACATCACGAACGCGCCGGCGCCCATGATCGGCGGCATGTACTGCCCGCCGCTGGAGGCGACCGCCTCCACCGCGCCGGCGAATTGCGGGCGGTAACCCAGCCTTTTCATCATCGGAATCGTGAAGGTTCCGGTCGCATAAACGTTGGCCGCCGCCACGCCGCTGATCGATCCGAAAAAGGCGCTGCTGACAACCGCGACCTTGGCCGGCCCGCCCCGGCTCTTGCCGGTCAGCCGGCAGGCGAGATCCGTGAAGAACTTTCCGGTCTGGGTCCCCTCCATGATAGACCCGAAAATGACGAAAAGGGCGACAAAGGTAGCCGAGATGCCCGTAATGGAGCCGTAGATGCCTGTGTCGGTCAGCATATACTCCATCTCGATGAACTCAGCCAAGGGCAGCGGCTTGCAGTAAAAGACGCCGGACAAGTGCGGCGCCGCATAGAGATAGAGAAAAAAAACGCCGATCAAAATGGACATGGCCGGAACCACCGCCCTGCGAATTCCCTCGAGCAGCAGGAGGATGTTCAAGAGACCCAGCACCATCTCCAGAGTCGTCAAGGGATCGACGAACTCGAACCGCATGTTAAACGCGTCGTTGTTGAACATTAGATAGAGAGGGGGAAACAAGGCCAGGAAGGCCAGAATCCAGTCATAAAGCGGAATTCGATCGGACGGATTTTTCTTGTTCGCCTGAAAGAGGATGAAGGCCATCGGCAACAGGAACAGCAGATGCACCCCGCGCTGGATTCTGGCCTGCATGATGCCGAAGGTCGCCGTGTAGAGCGCAAAAACCGAAACCGCCGTCAGCCAGATGCCTATTATCGCTTTTTTCCATCCCGTAAATGTCCTCAATGAGTCGTCTCCCTTTTTTTACCCAATGCTCTCTCCCCGGAGCCCTCGATTCTTGAAGGATAAGGCACCGACATCTGCCGGATGAAGATTGTAACCTTCACCGTTCCACGACCCGTAACCGTCCTCATTTTTTCAGGCGAAAATCAGGGCCGTACTGAAAACAGACCATCCTGTTGCCGGGGGCCCCGCCCACAGGGGGCCCCCATCGAGCCGCCTTTCGACGTTATTTCATGTAACCGGCTTCTTTGTAATATCTTGCCGCACCCGCATGAAGGGGAACCGCGACATGCATCCAACCCTTTTCCGGAATAAAGGTCCGGTTGGCATTGTTGATCTTGTGAAGTTCACCCACATGCTGACAGAGAATTTTGGTGATCGTGTAAACCGCATCTTCCGAAACCTTCTTGCCGACCAGAAGCTCGCCGGTGCTGACCACAGCCAGCACGTCTTCAGCCTGTCCCCTGTATGTGCCTTTGGGAATGAGCTGATAACCCGAATCCCTCCCCAGTGTTCCCAGGTCCTTGGCAAGCTTATCGACACAACCGTTGGAAACACTCAGAACAACGCTGGCACGGCTCACGAACATCTCCGTCACGGCCGCCGCCGGTATGGCCAGGTGGGTAAAAACGAAATCGACATGCCGGTCCTTGTAAAGGCTGACCATGTCGGCGTAATCGGCCTGGTGGACCTTCCCGCCGGCCTTGAGGATGGCCTCCGAAGAGATCCCGTAGAAAGCCAGGATGTTTTCAACCAACGGCAGGTCGGAAGTGCCTTTTTTCGGCATCGCCACGTTGATCGCCTTGCCGGCCTTGACCATGTCGGTCAGCTCAGCGACTGTCTTGATCCCCTTGTCCTGGGCCGCCACGAAATGAACCGTGTAGGTTCCGAAGATGCCGCCCACGGCTTGGACGTCCGGGTTGGGCTTCTCAAAGAGAGGCGCCATTCCGCTGTAGGCCATCTTGTCCACAAACGTGATCCCCCATCCCAGGTCATCCTTGCCGGCGGAAACCCGGACCGGATTGACCACACCAGCACCCGGAACAACCTTGATTACGATCTTGGGTTCCTTTTCCGTAATCATACGGGCGATGCCGCCGGCCTGCACATACCAACCGCCGCCAACCCCGCCGGCAACCCAGGTCATGGTAAGCGGCTTTAGTGCCTCGGCGGCCGAAACCGTCGCCGGTCCGACCAGGTTGAACACAGCCAATGCCATCACGAACAAAACAGCAAGAATACTTTTACTCAGCTTCATCTTTCCCTCCTCTTCCCTCTGTGAATTGCATTTTGTTTTATGCCATCGGGAACGGTGTTCCGGTCGTCGGCATTCGAACCGAATGCCGTCCCCACTGACCGCTTGGACAATCTAACCCTGGCGGCTTTTGCCCAGCTTTTCGGCCGCCCGGTGCCATGTATAAACCGGTGGAAGCTGATCCACCTCCGTCTCTGAAACCACGTCCAGGAAGATCGGACCGTTTTGGGCAAATGCCACGTCAAGACCCGCTTCCAATTCCGCGGTCGTTCTGATTTCCAGCGCCTCCATTCCGAATCCCTTTGCCACCAAGGCCGGACGGCCGGGCGTAAAGTCCACGGAGAGGTACTTCTCGTCGCTGTGGAGTTTCTGGAGGCACTTGATCCATCCGAACATGCTGTTGTTGAAGTGGATCAGGACGGCCGGGATGTTCAACCGGACCAGCGTTTCAAGCTCGCCCGCGGACATGCCCAGACTTCCGTCACCGAAGAGCCCGATCAAACGCGCGTCGGGGCGGGCAAAGTGGGCCCCCACCACGGCGGGGATGGCGTAACCCAATCCTCCATAGGCCCTGGGAATAAGAAAGCGGGAGCCGTTACCCCGGAGTTTCAGGTAACGGGTGGTATAGGGCGTCGGCGTGCCGGCATCGGCAATCACGACGGAGACACTGGGCATCCTCTTGTTCAGCGCAGCGATGATCCGTTGTGGCTTGAGCGGGGTCTTTTCCGATACAAACTCGCTCTCGGCGGCTTCCCAGAATCCGCTTCTTTCCTCATTCAGTTTGCGGATTCTGTCCGATGCCGTTCGCCGGGGCGTTTTTCCCCGGATCAGAACGGACAGATCCTCCATGATCAGCCTCGCGTCTCCGGCGACGCTCAGCGTGTTTTGAAAGTTGTTGCCCAGCATTTCCGGATTGAGGTCGATCTGGATGATCTTCCGCTCCGGTTGACGGGAGGGCATCGTCCAATTGATGGTGGAAACGGAACCCATCTTGCAGCCCACGTAAAGAAGAACGTCTCCTTCCTCGACCGCCCGGTGGGCATGAGGATGGAAACCGTTGTCGCCAATCACACCCAGCGCCAGCGGATGGTCGTCGGCAAGCAGCCCCTGGCCGGAAATCGTCGTCACCACCGGAATCGACAGCCATTCGGCGAGATCGGCAATGGCATTCCCTGCCTGTGAATGGTTGGCCCCGCCGCCCGCGATGATGATCGGTCTTTCGGCGCCGATCAGGTAGTCCGCCGTTTTTTCGAGTTCCCCGCGGGCGCCGCGGGTGCGGTAGGCGGGATAGATTGCACACTCCGGTTCGGCATACAGATCTCCTCCGCCATCGGCCAGTTCCCCGGTCATGACCTCTTTGGGAAAGGCCAGATGGATTGCGCCGGGACGACCGGTGGTGGCAATCCGGAAGGCGCGCCTGACCACTTCGGGAACTTTTACAACGCTTTTCAAGACACTCGACCACTTGGTGATGGAATCAAACAATTTCTGACAATCCAGCTCGGTAATGGTCTGTTTGCCTTCGCCGGCCAGCGGAATATCGGAGGTGATCAGGATAACCGGTATGGAGGAGGCATTGGCTTCGGCAATGCCGGGAACCGAATAGAGCGGCCCCGCGCCGCTGGGGCACTCGCAAATCCCCGGTTTGTGCGCCAGCCTGGCGTAGGCGTCGGCCATGAATGTGGCCGATCTCTCGTCCCGGGCAAGGACGTGCCTGATGGCCGGAGCGGCGTTGTGAAGGGCTTCATACAGCGGAAGGCTGGTGTCTCCGGGAACGCCGAACACCAGCTCCACCTTGTACGCCTTCAGCATTTCGACCAGAGCCTGAGCGCCGTTCATTTCCATCTCCTCCTGAAACCCCCACGCATCCGAAACTACCCCATGAACGCATTGGGCATAACACGTGCCTTTGGCGTGCAAGAGACAAACGCCATTCTCAGGTGTCGTGATTGATGAGTTCCATCCCCCTCATCATGTAATGAAAGCCGGAAAGGATGGTAAAAATCGCCGTAATCCAATAGGCGGCCAAAATCCACATTTCACCGATCCCGATCGGAAAACAACGACTGGAAAGGGCCAACAGAACCGTGATCAACTGCATGGCCGTCGTGATTTTGCTGACGAAAGCCGGCCTGATTTCCACGTTGATCGACATGATCGACAACACCAGGATTCCGAGAAGAATGATGAGATCGCGGCTGATGACAATCACGGCGAGCCAGCTCGGAATGACGTGAAGGACCGAGAGGGTTACGAAAGAACTGGCGAGCAGCGCCTTGTCGGCAATCGGATCAAGATAGGCCCCCAGAGCGGTCTGCTGTTTCAGAAACCGGGCCAGAAATCCGTCGAGGGCATCGGAAAGGCTCGCCACGACAAAGACGATCAACGCCTTAAAGAAAGAACCCTGGATGAGCAGGATGACAATGACCGGCACAAGCATGATGCGGAGCAGCGTTATCAGATTCGGTATGTTCATGCTTCAGAATATCGACCCGCTACCCATCCGGAATCGATCACGCCGGTCCATCCGGCAATGTTTCCAGCGCGCGATTCAAAACATCCTGGATCGCCGATTCGTATACCTGCCAGGTTTTCAACTCCAGACTTGTCCGTGAGAATCCATAATTGCGGTAGATCGCACGATGTTGAACCCGCCAGAGGCTCTCTCCCGTCTTCACGCTCTTCAATTCGAACTCCGCGGCAACCGCAACCGGGGAATACAACAGGGCGACGGGCCGCAAGCCTTCCCTCAGTGTGGTGTAGAGAAGGGCATCGACGTTCAGCGATTCCCCCAGTGAATTCGGCGACTGATTTGCGCCATTCTCGGGGAATGCGGCCAGCCGCGCATCGATCCATTTGGATGGAACCTTGGGATAGCCCTTGAAATAAAGTTCCTCGATCAGCTTCTCCCGCAGCACGGAAGCCGTACCGGCGTCCGCGGCCAGGTTCCGAACAGGCATGACGGCAATGAGCCGCGGCTTTTTTTCGGCGTAATCGGCCGCAAGCATGTGGGGAATTTTCCCGGCGCAGCCCGCCAAGAAAAACAACCCCATCAGCAAAAATAACGGACGAAAGCCTTTCGACATCAAGCCAAATCCCTCAGACGGGCCTTTTTAGCCTTTCGATCTCCTCGCGGATGACACGCTCGGCGATATCGGGAATCACCTCGCGGGCAATCTTTTCCGCAATGTCCGCCGCGCGTTTCATGATCTCGTCGTGAAGACCCGTATCGACGACGGCCATTCTGGGTTTTCTCTCGATCACATCCACGAGATCATAAATTTTTTCAGGTCCCGATTTCATTCCCGGGATTTTTCCGGAGATCCCCGCTGTCGCGTCCAGGGGATCAACGAGGTCATGAATCTTGTCTTCCGGTCCCAATACGCGCCCCCCGATCATCATGATCCCATCCCGGTCTTTCTCTGAAAAATCATCCGCCAAAACCGCACCCTCCTCCCAGATCGCCGTCCAGAGGCCCGTCGTTGCGTTCGATTCTTTCCGATTTGCGGCTTTTGATCTTGACGCCGACCGTTATCACACCTCTGCGGACAGTTCAAGGAAATAGTAAGAGCCGGTAGATCCGCCGCCGCGAAACTCCGGTTTGTCGCGCAATCCTGTCCGCCGTGTCGCGAAGCGACAGTTGTTCTTCGGCGTCCCGCCGCAGTTGCCCGCAAAGATCGAGGAGCTCGGCGTCGGAAGGTTCCGCAGTCCCCCCGGTTCGGCCCGCTACGATCAGGGTCACTTCTCCCTTGACCGCCCTTTCCTCCATCCCGGCGATCAACCTCCCCGGCGATCCCCGCAAAAACTCCTCATGGATCTTGGTCATCTCCCGAGAAACGACCACTTCACGATCACCGAAAGCCCCTTCAATATCCTTCAGGGAGGCAAGCAACCGGTGGGGAGATTCGTAAAAGATGAGCGTCCTTTCCTCCTGCCGCAACGAGTTCAAAAACTGTCGGCGCCGAGCGGCTTTTGACGGCAGAAACCCAAAAAATGTGAAGCTGTCCATCGGCAGACCGGACACGCTCAGCGCCGCGATCAGCGCGGATGCCCCGGGAATCGGCGCCACCGGGATTTCCCGGGTGAGCGCTTCCCGGACAAGAATATAACCGGGATCGGAGATCCCCGGCGTGCCAGCGTCCGAAACATAGGCCACATCCAGCCCCTGGAGCAGCTTCGCGATGAGAAACCCGCTCTTCTTCATCTCATTCTGATCGTAAAGACTGGTCAACGGCGTGGAAATGGCGTATTGATCCAGCAGAATCCTCGTTCGCCGGGTGTCCTCGGCCGCAATGAGGCGGACCTCCCTGAGAACGCGAATCGCCCGGAGGGTGATATCTTCCAGGTTTCCGATTGGAGTGGCCACGACATACAGCGTCCCCCTCTTTTCGGATTCTTCCGCTTCCGGTCGCTTGTCCCGTCTTTCGAGAATCGGCGGGTGATCGAGTGGCGTCCGTCGGCGGCCGCCGCAGCGTTGTGGAAGTTTTTTTCTCATAAACAGGCCGAATTTCCGAAAAATCGTTTGCAGAACGATAATTTGATTGACATATAAAATCCCTCTGTGATTTATAGCAATTTCCCCGGAGAAAGGCCAGAGAAACAAGGTTCTGCGGGCGGCGGCAGCGAGAAATTGGAAATGTCCGAAAACATTCATTTATCTCGGGGGTAACAGGCCACATGAAGCGCATTCTGATCACCGGCGGCGCCGGTTTTCTCGGATCGCACCTCTGCGATCGCTTGATCGCCGAAGGACAGGAGGTCCTTTGCCTGGACAATTTTTTTACCGGCAGCAAAGAAAACATCCTCCATCTCCTTGGAAATCCACATTTTGAATATATCCGCCACGATATCACCAATCCGATCTACATCGAGGTGGATCAGATCTACAACCTCGCCTGCCCGGCATCTCCCGTCCACTACCAGTACAATCCGATCAAGACGATCAAGACCAACGTGATGGGCGCCGTCAACACCCTGGGGCTCGCCAAGCGGGTGAAGGCCCGGATTCTGCAGGCATCGACCTCCGAGGTGTATGGCGATCCGCAGGTCCATCCGCAACAGGAGGGGTACTGGGGTCGCGTCAACCCGATCGGCATCCGAAGCTGCTATGACGAGGGAAAGCGTGCCGCCGAATGCCTGATGATGGATTATCACCGCCAAAACCACGTGGATGTGAAGATCGTCCGGATCTTCAACACCTACGGCCCGAGGATGGCGGTGCGTGACGGACGCGTCGTCAGTAATTTCATCGTCCAGGCCCTCAAGGGGGAAGCGATCACCGTGTACGGCGATGGTTCGCAAACCCGCTCCTTCTGTTATGTGGACGATCTGATCGAAGGGTTGATCCGGATGATGGATTCACCGGACGGATTCACGGGCCCGGTCAACATCGGCACGCCCCAGGAATTTACCATCCTCCAGTTGGCGGAAACCGTGATCCGGATGACCGATTCCCGATCCCGCGTCATTTTTAATCCGTTGCCCCAGGACGATCCGATCCAGCGGCGGCCGGACATCACCTTGGCCCATGAAAAATTGGGCTGGGAACCCCGAATCGCCCTTTCCGAAGGACTGGAAAAGACCATCGCCTACTTCCGGAAGGCAATCTGAGGAATCTTATTCTCGCGAGGTAGCCATGACTTTTGGAAAAACGATACTCTGCATCGGAGCCGGTTATGTCGGCGGCCCCACGATGGCGATGATCGCCGCCAAGTGCCCCCACTGCCGGGTTACGGTCGTGGACATCAACCCGGAGCGGATCGCGGCCTGGAACTCCGACGACCTCCCGATCTACGAGCCCGGACTGGACGAACTTGTGCGGACGACGCGCAACCGGAACCTCTTCTTCAGCACCGACATCGAGAGGGGAATTCGGGAAAACGACATCATCTTCGTCAGCGTGAACACCCCGACCAAATCCTTCGGCCTGGGGGCCGGAATGGCGGCCGATCTCCAGTACTGGGAAAAAACCGCCCGCCAGATTCTGGAGTTTTCCAAATCCTCCAAAATCGTCATCGAGAAAAGCACCCTTCCCGTGAAAACCGCCCTTGCGATGGAACGGATCCTGAACTGTCGGGACAACGGCATCTGCTTCGACGTTCTGTCCAACCCTGAATTTCTCGCGGAGGGAACGGCGGTCCGCGATCTGGAACATCCGGATCGCATCCTGATCGGCTCACGGGATACGGACAGCGGCCTGAAGGCCAGGCAGACGCTGGTGGATATCTACGCAAACTGGGTTCCGCGGCAGCGGATCATCACCTCCGGCATCTGGAGCAGCGAACTCTCCAAACTGGTCTCCAACGCCTTCCTTGCCCAGAGAATCTCCTCGATCAACGCCATCTCCGCCCTCTGCGAGAAGACCGAGGCGGACGTCACCGAGGTTTCCCGAGCGATCGGCATGGACACCCGCATCGGTCCCAAATTCCTGAACGCCAGCATCGGCTTCGGCGGTTCCTGCTTTAAGAAGGATATCCTGAACCTGGTCTACCTCTGCCGGTATTACGGCCTCGAAGAGGTCGCCCATTACTGGGAGAATGTCGTGAAGATCAACGACTACCAGCAGGAGCGTTTCATCCGGAACATGATGGGGGCGATGTTCAACACGCTGGCGGGGAAGGGGATCTGTCTGTGGGGTTTCGCCTTCAAGGCGAATACCGGCGATACCCGGGAGAGCCCGGCGATTTTTATCGCCCGGAGACTTCTGGAGGAACGGGCCGAAGTCGTGATCTCCGATCCGAAAGCGCTTAAAAACGCCCGCAGCGATCTGTCGGGCGTGGAAGGTCGGGTTCGTTACGTCGAGGATCCCGTTGCCGCTGCGGAAGGATGTCATGCCATTGCGTTGCTGACCGAATGGCATCTCTATCACGAACTCGATTTCCAAAAGATTTTTGAAAGCATGGCCCAGCCCGCCTTTATTTTCGACGGCCGGAACATTTTGGACCACAAGCGTTGCTTTGATATCGGATTCAATGTGTATCCGGTGGGAAAACCGCCGCTGCGACACTTTTAAACCGAAACCATCCTTTAATTTCTTGATTTCGATTGATTTATGGAAAATGATCAGGTATAGGCGCACCCATAGTGGGTGCGGGAAAATAAAAATCAAAAAACAGGAGGTGGTTATGAACAAAGCGCAATTGATCGATGAAGTGGCAAAGGTTACGTGCAGCAAGAAGGAAGCGGAGCTGGCCGTCGGCGCGGCACTTGCGGCGATCCAGAAAGCGCTTAAAAAAGGGGACGCCGTCACACTGGTAGGATTTGGCACATTCGGTGTCAGCAAGAGAAAAGCCCGTGCAGGCAGGAATCCCCAGACGGGTGCGGTCATTAAAATAGCCGCCAAGAAGGTCCCCGTATTTAAGGCGGGAAAAGGGCTGAAAGACGCGGTAAAATAGACGCACAAGTCGCCATCTCCGAACATGCTCATTGAGCCGTCCCATTCTCCAAAGGGACGGCTCAATTTCAACTGAAACAGCCGATGGGAGACGGAGAGCCTGATCGGTGCCGCAAGGGAAGACGAGCCGGAATGGACGGCGCCAATTTACTCGGCTTGTCTGCCAGCCATTGAAGCGGACGCGCCGGCGAAAAAATAACCGTGGGTCCGCTGTCCGGTGTACTGGGTTCATCCCCCCCGGTTCACCGGACGCGTTCAGCAAATGGCCGGTTTGCACACGGGATAAAATCTAGCAAAGTTCGAAGGCGTTCCGGATGAGCTCGATCGCGTTGCTTGAGGGCCGCAGTTTGACCGCAACAATGTCGAACCTCGCCGGACGCCCTTCCAAGCCTCTTTCCGAAAGATAATTCATCGCGATCCGGGAAATCTTCCTCTGTTTCTCATGGCCGACGGCCAGTTGCGGATCGCCGTATGCGTCGGAGCGTCGGCTCTTGACCTCAACGAAGACCAGCGTCTCTCCATCCTCGGCCACGATATCGACCTCGCCGAAGACACATCGGTAATTGCGCTCGACAATCCGGTAACCGGATTTCGCGAGATGGGCCGCTGCCAGATCTTCCCCCTGTTTTCCCGTGCGTATCCGTCCGAACGACATGGCTGCGGTTCCGTAGGTTTCAGAGGTCCAGTTTTCCCATCACGGTCTGGTCGTCGATTTCGGGAACCCGGAAAGAACGGCGATGTAGCTTGCAACGGCCGAACTTCAGGATCGCCTCGCGATGCTCCCGCGTGCCGTATCCCTTGTTCTGAAGGAAATTGTACTGGGGGAATTGACGGTGGTACATCTCCATCAGACGGTCCCGCGAGACCTTCGCGATGATGGATGCCGCAGCGATCGAAATACTTCGGGAATCGCCGCGGATGATCGTCTCCTGAGGAATGGCGAGGTCGATGCGGTTCAGACCGTCGATCAGCAGACAATCGGGACAGGGTAAAAGTTCGAGAACCGCTTCCTTCATGGCAATCAGCGTCGCCTGAAGGATATTCACGCGATCGATCAGGGAAGCCTCGCAGAGCCCGACGCCGATGGAAATCGCATCGCGTTGGATGATTCCGTACAGTCTGACCCTCTGCCGGGAAGAGAGCTTCTTCGAATCGTTGATCTCGGGATGCTCATATCCGGGCGGCAGAATCACCGCAGCGGCCACAACCGGCCCCGCCAGCGGACCACGTCCCGCCTCGTCAATCCCGGCAACCATCCGATAACCGCATTCGCGGGCCTTGTTTTCAAAGCCGTTCATCCACCGGACCGCCCTCGTCCGCCGCCCTCACACCGGCATTGGAAATCTTGGCTGCAAGGTGTTAGATTTTCCCGGCCTCTTTGATCCTGGCCTGTTTTCCTCTCAGGCTCCGCAGGTAATACAACCGGGAACGCCTCACCTTGCCCCTGGTGATGACCTCGATCCGGTCGATGGAGGGGGAATGGAGAGGGAAGGTCTTTTCGACCCCCACCCCGTAGGAGATTTTTCGAACGGTGAAGTTGGACCGGACATCCCCCCTTCTCCGACGGATCACGACCCCTTCAAAGGCCTGAATCCGCTGTTTCTGGCCTTCTACGATCCGGACGAACACCTTGATGGTGTCTCCCGTATTGAAATCGGGGATATCCCCCCGCATCTGTTCTTTTTCGAGCATTTCCATTACATTCATAACCTTGGCTCCTTCGTATAGTCTATACTTTCTCTTTTGATTCCATTTTCGAGTATTTATTCGGCAAGATCTTCAAGCCATTTTTTTTCTTGCGCCGTCAGCACGCTGTCCAAGAGAAGATCGGGCCTCTTTTCTCTCGTCCGCAAGATCGCCGCCCTGCGTCGCCATTCCTCGATCTCCCGGTGATTCCCGTTGAGAAGCACTTCGGGAACCCCCCAATCCCTATACTCGGCGGGTCTCGTATAGTGGGGATACTCCAGGAGTCCCATCGAGAAGGAATCCGTCGCCGCGGATTCGCTGTTTCCCAACACCCCGGGAACCAGACGGGAAACGGCGTCCACAATCACCATCGCCGACAACTCCCCTCCGGTCAACACATAATCGCCGATCGAGATTTCCCGGTTGACAAGGTGCTTTCGAACCCGCTCGTCGACCCCCTCGTAATGCCCGCAGACCAGGATGAGCTGCGGATATTCCGCCAGTTTTTCCGCCATCTTCTGGCAAAACCGCTCGCCTTGGGGCGTCATCAGGATGATCGGCGTCTCGGCGCCGCTCCGGGGAACGGACTGCATGGCCCGGTCGATCGGTTCAACCTTCATGACCATCCCGCCTCCGCCGCCGTAGGGGGCATCGTCGGTCATGCGGTGTTTGTCCTCGGCATGGTTGCGGATGTCGTGCAGATGGACCGAAATCAGCCCGCGTTCGGCGGCTTTTTTGAGAAGGCTGCAACCCAGGGGAGAGGAAAACATCTCCGGAAAAACGGTCAGAATATCGAAGCGGATCATGATTCAACCAGCCCTTTCAGCAACCTGACCACCATGACGCCGCTACCCGTATCGATCCTTCGGACGACTTCGTCGACGGCGGGCAGCAGGATTTCCCGCTCCCCTTCCCGACAGACATAAACATCGTTGCTCCCCGTCGGGAACACGGCCTCGATCCGTCCCAGCTTCCGACCCTCTTCGGTGACCACCTGAAGACCGATGATTTCCCGCCAGTAATACTCGCCTTCCGGAAGTTTGCCCATTTTCTCGGCGGGCATCCAGACCGGGGCTCCGCGAAGCCCGTCCGCGGCATCTCTGTCGTCGATTCCGCCCAGTTTCAGAATGAAAAAAACCTTCCCGATCCCTACGGTCTCAAGCGGATATCGATGGGCCTCCGAAACGTTGCATCCGACCAGCAACTCGGAAAGGTCGTACAGCACTTCGGGCGTCTCAAGATAGGATCGGACCTTCAGGCAACCGTCCAAGCCATGAGAACGAACAATCCTGCCTATTTCAATGAGCCTCTCGGAGGAGTCATTCGATGATTTCAAGAACAGACCGTTTTTTGATCTTCGTGGACGCGGCACTCAGGATCGTCCTCATCGCCTTGGCGGTTCTTCCCTGCTTTCCGATCACCTTTCCAAGATCTTCCTTGGCGACCCTCAGTTCCAACACGGAAGTCTGTTCTCCGATGATCTCGGTGACCTCGACCATATCGGGGTTGTCCACCAAAGCTTGAGCCATGAATTTGATCAACTCTTTCATCATCGCAACCTCCACAGTCCCCAAAAAGCTAAACCCTGATTCCTTTCTTTTCCAGCAACTGAGATACCGTCAACGTCGGTTTTGCACCCTTCGCAAGCCACTGTCGGACGCGCTCTTCCTTCAGGATCACCACTGCGGGGTTCTGGTTCGGATCGTAATTACCCAATATTTCCAAGAATTTCCCATCTCTTGGGCACACGGAATCCGCCACGACCACCCGGTAGCTGGGTTTGCCTTTTGCGCCAACCCTTGTCAATCTCATTTTAACCGCCATTCCTGTATTGATCACCTCCTGATCTTGAATTTTTCAATGGATTGATAGATATAACACATCTCTTCATGCATTAAAAGGGAAAATTGCCCCTGCGCAGCGATTTCATTCCCCCCTTCGTCATCCGCTTCATCATTTTCCGCATCTCAACGTAATTGTTCAGCAGCCGGTTGACCTCCTGAACGGTCGTGCCGCTGCCCTTGGCGATCCGCTTGCGGCGGCTGCCATCGATGAGCATGTGGTTTCGCCTCTCCCCGCGGGTCATCGAATCGATGATGGCTCCGACCCGGATGAGTTCCCCCTCATCCGGCGACATCTCCTTGAGGGCCTTTATCTTTTTCATCCCCGGGATCATGCCGAGGATATCCTGAAGCGGTCCCATCTTCCGGATCTGGTTCAGCTGGCTTCGAAAGTCTTCCAGCGTAAATTCATTCTTCCGGATCTTCTGTTCCAGGGCCTTCGCTTCCCGCTCATCCACCGCCTCGCGGGCCTTTTCCACGAGGGTCAGCACATCGCCCATGCCGAGGATCCGGGAGGCCATGCGGTCGGGATGAAAGACTTCCAGCGCATCGATCTTCTCGCCGATTCCGACGAACTTGATCGGTTTGCCGATCACGGCCTTGAGGGACAGAGCCGCCCCGCCGCGGGCGTCGCCATCCATCTTCGTCATGATCACGCCGTCGATACCGAGCAGTTCGGCAAAGCGGCCCGCGACATTCACCGCATCCTGACCCGTCATGGCATCCGCGACGAAGAGGATCTCCGAGGGATGGATCGCCTCCTTGATCCGCTTCAGCTCATCCATCATCTCCTCATCGATGGAAAGCCGTCCCGCCGTATCGACGATGACCACCTCGTAACCGTCATGCCTCGCCTCCTCGACGGCCTGAACGCAAATGCCGACCGGATCCCGCAGCGCGGCCGCATCGAAAACGCCCGCACCGATCTGGCCGCCGAGAACCTTCAGCTGTTCCATCGCGGCGGGACGGTAAACATCCGCGGAAACCAGAAATACCTTTTTGCCCTGGGACGCAACGAGGCGCGCGAGTTTGGCCGAGGTTGTCGTTTTTCCGCATCCCTGAAGGCCGACCAGCATGATCGGCGCCGGAATGCGGCCGCCGAATTTCAATTGGCTGCTGACCCCGCCCATCAGTTCGATGAGACGGTCGTGGACGATTTTGACCACCTGCTGTCCGGGGGTAATGCTGTCCAGCACCTCCTGTCCGACGGCGCGCTGCCGGATATCCTCGATCAAATTCCGAACAACCCGGAAATTCACATCGGCCTCGAGCAGGGCCATGCGGATCTCCTTCAGCGCGGACTGAATGTTCTCCTCGTCCAGACGCCCCTTCCCTTTCAGTTTCCGGAAGATGCCGTCCAATTTTTCGGTCAGATTCTCAAACATGCTCCACTCTCAATCAGGCCGTTTGCCGCTCACTCCCCGCCGTTCCTGCCGGAGGGTCGTATGACGCATTTAACGCCCCGCACCTTCCCTGAAATCAGCTCGGCGGCGGTCTTCGCCTTTTCCCGGCTGTCGAAACCGCCGATGATCACGCGGTACCACTTTCCCTTGCCGGGGACCTCTTTCATGATTACCCTGGGCGAAAATCCCAGGGGTTTCAGGCTTTCCATTGTCCTCACCGCTTTCCGGTTGTCCTGGTAGGCGGCCACCTGAATTTCAAAAAGTTCCATGCCCGGAACAACCTTCCCGCTCGCCCCGACTCCGGCAGGGATGGTCGTCGACGGAGCCGCTCCGCCGGTGGCCACCGGTTTTTTCTCCGGATCGGGGGCGAGGGTTCCCCCGTCTCCCGTCGAAGGCGGCGCAGACGTGTTTGCCGCGATCGTCCCCGCGGCCGTTCGTCCCGCCGAATCCGTCATCCGGGATTTCTCCGCCGGAACGGGCGCCGGCACGGAGGTTTCGGATGGCTCATCCTTGACCGCGCCCGGCTCGCCGGCCGCCGGCCTCGTCTGTTTTCCGCCCAGCGTCTCATAAAAGGTCAAATCGAAATTTTCTTCCCCGCCGGCCGGCGAGTCCCGTTTTCCAATCTCCGCGGAAGGCGCCGGCTGACCCGTTTGCGGCGCCAAGGCCAAGATACGGTCCCGGATCATTTCCGCAACGCTTGGAGAAAATTTCTCCGGATAGGCCTCCATGTGCTTGCCGACAAAAATCCCCATGAAAAACATGGAAAAAAGCAACAGAGACATCCCGCCGACAAACAGGATGATTCCCAGCTTGCCCAGTCTGAGTTCAAACATGCGCCTGTTTTTCGCTGCCATGGTTTAACCGAAAACCGTCGCTACATTTTTTCCGGGGCGGAGACCCCAAGTATCTTCAGCGCGTTTTGCAGGACCGTGAGCACGGACCGGCTCAGAAACAATCTTGCCCCCGTGAGTGCGCCGTCCTCGGAAATGACTTTATTCTTGTTGTAATAGCTGTGGAAAAGCGCCGCCAGATCATTCAGGTAGAAGGTCACGCGGTGCGGCTCCAGGGTCCGAGCCGCCCCCTCCAGCACCTCGGGGAAACGGGTAATCGCCTTGACGAGATCAATCTCCTCCGGCAGTTGCAGAAGAGACAGATCCGCCCGGTCGAACGTCGGAACCGTGTACCCCCGTTCGGTCGCGATCCGGAGAATGGAGCAGATCCGGGCGTGGGCATATTGAACGTAATAGACCGGATTTTCATTGGATTGCTTCTTCGCCACTTCAAGATCGAAATCGAGGTGGCTGTCGGAGCGCCGCATCAGGAAATTGTAGCGGGCCGCATCCCTGCCCACCTCATCGACCACCTCGCGCAGCGTGACGAACTCCCCGGAACGGGTGGACATGGCCACCGGTTTCCCTTCGCGCAACAGATTGACCAATTGCACCAGGACCACCTTCAACGCTTCCTTCTCATAGCCGAGGGCCTGGACGGCCGCGGACATCCGGGGGATGTAGCCGTGATGGTCGGCACCCCAGATGTCGATCGCCGACTCGAACCCCCGCTGAAACTTATTTTGATGGTAGGCAATATCGGCCGCGAAATAGGTCGGATCGCCATTCTGCCGCACGACGACCCGGTCCTTCTCGTCGCCGAAGGCGGTGGTCCGGAACCAGAGGGTCTCGCCTTCCCGGTACACGAAATCTTTTTCCTCCAATTCCCGGAGAAGTTTCCCCACGCCGTCGTCCCGGTACAGCTCACGCTCGCTGAAGTACCGATCGAAAACGCAGCCGAAAATCCGGAGGTCTTCCCGGATCCCCTCCAGGATGGCGCCCGCGGCATAATCGGTGAACAGCGGGACGAGCGCTTCGGGCTTTTCCTGAAGGTGACGGTCCCCGTCCCTCTTCAGCAGCTCCGCAGCCAGCTCCCGGATGTACTCCCCCCGGTAACAGCCTTCGGGAAACTCCACCTTTTCCCCCAGGAGTTCGCGGTAACGCAACAGCAGCGATTTCCCCAGGTTGTTCATCTGGTTTCCCGCGTCGTTGATGTAATACTCCCGAAACACCCGGTACCCGACCGCCTCGAGGATATTCGCCGTGACATCGCCGACAACGGCTCCGCGGGCATGGCCGATATGCAACGGTCCCGTAGGATTGGCGCTGACATACTCGATCTGAACCCGCCGGCCCTGTCCCTGATCGGACGATCCGTATCGATCCCCCTGCCGGTCGACGCTTTCGAGCAGAGAGGCAAATCCCGTTTTCCGGATGAAAAAATTCAGGAAGCCGGGACCGGCAATCTCCACCCTGTCCAGCAAGCCATCCCGATCCTCGATCCTCTCCGAAAGGATCTTCGCGACTTCACGCGGATTCTTTTTCGCCTGGGCGGCCAGAATCATCGCCACGTTGGAGGCGTAATCGCCGTGGCCGGGATCCTTCGTCAGCTCAACCTCGATGTGGGTGGGCGACGGCGGCGGCAGAACCCCCTGGCCTATGCCCGTCTGAATCGATTTTTCGAGAAGTTGGACCAATGCCTGTTTCATGAGGGATCATTCCTACATACGAAAAAAGTTGGCCGCAAGGCCAACCCTTCACCTGTTGAAGTCACGGTAAAGCAGCGGTCCGAAGACCGTCACCTTTTTCCCGGCGGACCATCCGGGGCAGCCGACGCCGCTTTTCGTCCGACCATGGCGGTCGCTGCACGGCGGAAAGGGATGTCAGACCGGACTACTTCTCGCGGCACGCCATTTCCGCCGCATCGATATCCTTGTCCTTGATGGAAAGATCGCGCGAATAATCGGGGCAGCGGACGCAGCCCGATGCATCGGTGACAATGCTGTACCGCTTCTGACAGTTGACTCGCCAGGCGCAGATCGCGCAGTATTTTTTCTCCGTTCCCATGAACCTTATTCCCCCTAAACCGGCGTTTCCCGTTGCAGTTCGGGCGTTACCCTATCTTTATCCGGATTTGAAGTCAAGAAATTTGATGGCCGGTTGCTGCTCCGGACACAGCATCCGCTATACGCCGGATCCGACAATTCGCTGAAGAGTACCCTATTGTCCGGCGTGCGGATCGACCCTCCCCAAGACCTGGAATAAGAAAGACATCCCCATGCGTCGGCCACAATGCCTTGCGGCTGCCGGCAATTCATCCGCCGGGCGCGGATCGAACACTATTTCGTTGACATACAAGACCGTCTTGTCCTATGCTTTTCAAGGAAAAATTTAACAGCTTATCAGATCAGACCTCGCCGAAGGGATCTGCTGAAGGTCTGGCCTAAAACGGAGGACGCATGGTCGATCCGAGCAAAAAAAAGAACATACACGCCGAGGAAACTTCCCTGGATCGCGACGTACCGGAAGACGAGAAACGATCCGCCGGCGAGATAGCCGTTCCGCGAGACATCGCGGCCAACCGATGGTTCCTGCCCGATTTCGGAAAATTCAAACAA
>JAQTRB010000131.1 GCA_028712015.1 Syntrophales bacterium | reverse complement strand
TTTGGTAGCGGGGAGAGGATTCGAACCTCTGACCTTTGGGTTATGAGCCCAACGAGCTACCGGACTGCTCCACCCCGCGTCACCATGGATCGTCTTTCCTATGAAGGGTTCTTCTAAACCACACCACTTGAATTGTCAAGACCTATTTCAAACCGATTGCCGCAAAATCCAGGAAGCAAGATTTCACCATGAATCAACATTCTGATGATTCAATTTCTTCCGAGGACGCGGAAAAGGTCGGGAGGTTTGGCAAGCCCCCGAATGACCGGCGACGGAACCTTTTCCAACCGTATCCGGTTTTCTACAAGACGAGCCGTTTCGCTGCAGATCAGGATCTCATTCGCCCGGGCGAGGTTCTCCAATCGCGATGCAAGATTGACAGGGGTTCCGAACACAGTGTATTCCTTCTTGCGTGTAGACCCGAAAATCCCCGCCATCACATCGCCCGTCGCGATCCCGATGCCGATGGCGATCTTTTGCTCCGCATCCCGGATCTTTTCGTTGATCACGGAGATCTCATCCCGGATGGCCAAGGCGGCCTCCAGGGCTCGAAAGGCATCATCCTCGCCGCCGACCGGCGCCCCGAAAACCCCCATGATGCTGTCCCCGATATGCTTGTCCAGCGTCCCGTTGTGACGGAAAATGATGTTGTCGAGGGGGGTGAAATAGTGGCGGTTCAGGAGTTCGGAGAGTTCGGCGGGATTGAGCCGTTGGGAAAGGCTCGTAAATCCCCGGATATCGGTAAACAGGATGCTCACCGTCAGGCGCTTCGGGAGGAGTGTCGTCCCGTTTCGCTGAAGCTCCGCCAGAACCTGTTCCGAGACAAACTGCTTGAGTTTTTTCTTGATGTTGAATTCCCGAACCTTGGCCCGCAGCTCATCGTTTGCAAACGGCTTCGTCAGAAAACCGTCAATCCCCTCGTTGACCGCATCGATCGCGCTGGCCATCGTCGCATAACCGGTCAGCATGATTCGGGTGATCTCCGCGTTCAATCGGCCGATCTCGATCAACGTCTCCAGACCGTCGATCCCCGGCATCCGATAGTCGGAGATGACCGTTTCGATGTCCCGGCCGTCGCTGCGGACGATGGAGATCGCCTCCTCTCCGTTTTCCGCAAGGATGATCCGGTAACCATCCTTCTCGAGAACCTTTTTCAGGGAGCGGCGAACCCCCTCTTCGTCGTCCACCACCATCAGTCCGTTCATGATTCCCTCCTCCGGCAGGGGAGTTCGACCGTCACGATCGTCCCATTCCCCTCCTCGCTTTCAACACGGATTTGCCCGCCGTGCCGCCGTACGATCTCATGGGACAGGTAGAGACCAAGCCCCGTGCCCGAGCCAACCGTTTTTGTCGTAAAAAAAGGCTTGAAAATGTCCTTCAGGAAAGCGGTGGGAATCCCGATCCCCGTATCGCGACACTCGACCTCAACCATATCGTTCGATTGACGGCGAGTTGTCAGGGTGATGCGCCCCTTACCTTCCGGAAGCGCTTGGAGTGCATTACGAATGATGTTGATCAGGACCTGCCCCAAGTTCGCAAAGTTCCCCTCGACGGCCGGGAGAGAGTCGTCGTAGGATTTCACAATCTCCACCGGCATTTTTTTATACTGGTTATACAGCACCCGGAGCGCATCATCGACGGCACGATTCATATCCACCGCTTCTACATAAGTCTGTGTCTGTCGCGACAGGTCGAGCAGGCTCCGTATGATCGTCGCCGATCTCCGGAGTTCGCCGATTGAAAAACGGAGATCGTCGAGAACCTCTTCCTTTTGAGCGGACTGAATTTTCCATCCGGCAATCGTTTCAACGCTGGTTTCGATGAGGCTCATCGCTCCGGAAATCGGGTTGTTGAGTTCGTGAGCGGTTCCGGCCACAAGCTGCCCGATCGCCGCCAAGCTCTCCGATCGAATCAGGTATTGTTGGGTTTTCTCTTTTTCCGCCAGCGCCTCCCGCAGGGCCGCCGTTCGTTGTTCAACCTTCCTTTCGAGATCGCGGTTCAGCGCCTCCATTTCCTCGTAACTCTGCGCATTCTCGATGGCCGTGGCTGCCTGATTCGCCATCGTCGTCAGCAGATTCAAATCCTCATCCACGAAGAGCTCGCCGGATTTCTTCTGGCCAAGAGCGATCAACCCGGCAAGTCCCTCCCTGGCGGTAAGAGGAACAATCAGCTCCGCGCCGAGATCGTCGAAAAGCCGGCACAGGCTCTTCCGTTCCGCTTCATCCGCGCCATACCTTTCCACGGCGGAGCGTGTCATGGGACGCTTCTGTTCTTCCAAAATCCGGACCAGTAAAGTTGTCTCCGCGGACGGAGTCTCTTTGTTCCCGTTCATTCCTTGACCTTCATATCGATGAAAAACACCGGCCTCGGCCATAACGAGGGTCACTTTTTCCACCTGCAGCGCCTCCGTAATCGAACCGATCAGCAATTCACGAATCTCGGCGATGTTCAGGAGCGATGCGAGCCGACCGCTGATCTTCCGGAGCAGTTCCCGATAATCGTAGCGTCCTCTGAAGAAGAGATGATCGATAACGCCCTGGACCCATTGCCGGAGAGGGGTGAACAACAGAACGATAATCAGCGCCAGAACCAGGGAAAGCATGAATGAATTGCCGCCGCCCGTGGTCATAAAAAAGGTATGGAAGAGAAAAATGATGAGGATATAAAGCGCGGTGAGAATGCCGGTGAGAAGAAAGTAAATCGTACCCCGGCGGATGAGGACACCGATATCCAAAAGGTCGTACTTAAGCACGCCAAAGGCCAGAAAAACGGCCGGAACGAAACTGAAATTCCCCAGCGGATAGACGGGAATGCCGCTGACCGGAAGCATGGTGAATGCCAGCAGAAGGGCGGAAAACCCCATACCCCCGAAAATATACTTGATCCGGTTTCTTCTGATGTTATCGGCGCTCCGCCTCATGGCGCGATACAGAACCGTGAGACAGTAAATCACCGTGAAGACGGCCGTCACGGAAAAGAAGTGAAAGAGAACGCCGGCGCGGGCGATTCGCCCGAAGAAATGATAATGGAAACCGCTGAAGTAGAGATCACTGGGAACGATGGCCAGAAAGGCCATGCTGAACAACCAGGCACAGATCTCCAACCATCGTCGATCGCGAATGCCGACAAACGAGTGGACGAAGCCGATGTAGATGGGAACACTGAACACGAAGAAGAAATGGACGATTCGGTCAACGAGAAGGGCCAGTTTTTCGTCGGGTAGAATGGAAACCAGAGCCACGTCGGCGTTGAGGACGGCGCCCAGGAGACAAATGCCGGCAAACAGGATATTGGTTCTTTTCCCTCCGCCCCGAAGAAGAGAGATCAGAGCCAGACCCAGTAAGACGATAAATCCCAGCAGCGGAGGAATGACATAAGCGGACACCGCCTGCAGCGCATTCGGAACCATTTTGCCCCTCTCCCGCAAAAGGTTTTCTGCCGGGCAAACCCCTCGTGATGCCGGTCACGCGATTTGCCATGCCTGCCGCGAATGAGCAACGATCAGAAGACGAATACGGCAACCGCGATGACCGTGGTGAACCCGTGCGACTGGACGATGCTGGACTGCGTGATGTTGCTGGTACCGACGATCTTGCCGCTGATCTTGAAAATCTCCTTCTTTTCGTCCCAGCTCTCATCGATGTCAAAATCAATGCCGAGCGTGGAGGCGAGCATGGCTGCCGCCAGATCTTCGGCATAGTCCCCAGCCTGTCGCTGGGTCTGGCCGAAAGAGTGATGCTCGCTGATGTAGCCATACGTGCCCTTGTCGGCGGGAATGGCGCAGCCGACGGAGGCGGCCAGCAGGCGTCTCGGTTCATTGCTGCAACAGCGGCTCATCACGCAATAGGTGATGGCGCCCGCCTGGAGTTCACTGAGACCTCTGGCCTTTGAGATGACCTGACACCCCGGCGGCAGGATGCTGGAGACCTGCACCAGATTGCATTTTTCAATTCCCGCGTTTCGCAGCGCGAGCTCAAAGGAATGAAGCTCCTCTTTGTGGATACCGACCCCCTTCGTAAAAAATATTTGTTTCGGAACATATACATCCAATGTCTTTTCTCCTTCAACGGACATCTCACCGGGCGAATTCGCTCTGATCTTTCCCGTCCTTTTCCATTCTCGAAACGTCAGGATTTCATCGAGAGGTAACCCATGATCCGATAAATCAGTTTGGACGCCAAAAAATCGGGGGCAACCAGCCCCGGAATCGGAGCCAATTCCACGACGTCAAAGCCGCGTATCCGACAGCGTTTAGCCGCCTCTCGAATCAGGGCCAGTAGATCCTGCCAGGAAAGCCCTCCGGGTTCCGGCGTTCCGGTCGAAGGCATGACGGCCGGATCTAGAACATCGAGGTCCACCGTGAGGTAGAGATCTCCGCGCAGGTCACCGCAGATCGTCTCCCACCAAAACTCCGTTTGTCTGTCCAGGATAAAATCCGCCGAATGGCTCCGGACATGGCCTTCGGAGATGAATTTCGCCTCCTCGATGCTCATGCTCCTGATTCCCGCTTGAACAAGTGGGCAGATTCCGGAGATACGGCGGGCCACGGAGGCATGACTGTAGGGCGTCCCCTGGTAGGCGTTCCGAAGATCGGCATGGGCATCCAACTGAAGAACGGAAATCTCCGGATAGATCTCCTTCATCGCCTGGACGGCCCCGAACGAGATGCTGTGTTCCCCGCCGAGCATGACGGGAATCTTCCCGTCGGCAGCGACCCGGACAACGGTCCGGCGGACGGAGTCGACCATCTCGGCCGGCCCGCGGGCGTCCGCCTCGACGGGCGGCAGGGTGTGAATGCCGGACCGATAGGTCTCCGCCCGAAGCTCCTCGTCGTAGAGCTCCATGTTGCCGGAGGCTTCCAGGATGGCCGACGGCCCGCGTCGAGAGCCCGACTGGTAGGTTGAAGTCAGATCATACGGGACGGGGATGACAACGAACCGTGCCTTTTTATATGTTGTGAATGCCTGTTCGATGCCGCCGAAGTTCATGGTTCTCCCTCTCCACAGAAACCCGTTCCGAACACACCCTCCCCCGCCGGCCTATGGCTTGAACATGACGCCCGCCCTGGCCGTCGACGGTGGAACCGTTTTTGGCCCATCCCCGATATCGGCGGGATTCTGGTTCCCCTGATTCTCCTGCATCTCTCGACGGAGATCCCGGATCGTCTTGTTGAGACGATTGATCGTCCGCGTGAGACGGAAACGCTCCACGATGCCCATAAATCCCGTAAAGATCACGCCCGTAAGAAACGCGAAAAAAATCAGCATGTACGTGGGAAGCGATCTCTCGAAGAAATCGTAGTAGCGCAGTTGAATCGCTGTCGTATTTTCCAGGGAAAAGGTGATGATGAACATGATAAAAATCGCCAAGATGATGGTATAGATCACTTTCATCCGCAGACCTCCCGCTGAAATTTC
>JAQTRB010000130.1 GCA_028712015.1 Syntrophales bacterium | reverse complement strand
CGTCGCGGCGGAAATCCTGGCCGCCTCGTCCGGCGGCTGTATCGGCCGGGCGATCGAGATGAAACGGGAGGACTACCTCGCGCGACGCGACGGAATCCTGGATCACCTCGCACAGGACGATCCGGCCGATCTGCTCAAAAGGATCGCGTTGGCCGGCCGTTTCGGGAAGGAGCGGGAGGAGATTCTCGAAGGCCTCCGGATCCTCCGGGTCGGTTACCGGGACAGCCTGATTTTCCGCGAGACCCGGGAACGGGAGGGACTGATGTTCCGGGACCGGGCCGGGATGATCGAGACGATCGCGGATCGCCTGTCGGGTCGCGATCTTCTGCGCAACATCGCCGCGGTCGAGTCGGCGATGGGCGCCATCGCCCGGAATGCCAATAAGTCGTTGACTTTGGAGGCCATGCTGATTAAGCTCGCCTGAGGAAAAATCACCATCCGGGGGTAAGTCGGTTTGAAAAATGTCGTCGGCGTCAAATTCAAAAAGGAGGGAAAAATCTATACCTTCCATGCGGCGGATCTCCCGTTGAAGAAGAACGATCCCGTCATGGTCGTTACGGACAACGGCTCGGCGATCGGAACGGCGGTAACGGAGGTCCGGGCCGTCCCGCTGGAACAGTTGCCCGCCAACCTGAAGGACGTCTTGCGGTTGGCGACGGAGGAGGATTTCCGGACTCGGGAAAACAACCAGAAATTGGAACGGGAGGCGATGCAGTTCTGCGTCAAAAGGATCGCGGAACGGAAGCTTCCGATGAAGATGATCGATGTGGAGTGCCTCTTCGACAGGAGCAAGATGCTCTTCTCGTTTGCCGCGGAAAGCCGGGTGGATTTCCGGGATCTGGTGAAGGATCTCGTGCAGCGTTTCCGGACCCGCATCGAACTTAGGCAGATCAGCGCAAGGCAGGAGGCGCGGATCGTCAAGGGGCTCGGAATCTGCGGACGCGAGGTCTGCTGCGCGACGCTGCTGCACAGCCTCGACCGGGTGTCGGTCAAGATGGCCAAAGAGCAGAACATGTCGCTGAACCCCGAGAAGATCTCCGGCCTCTGCGGGCGTTTGATGTGCTGCCTGAGCTTCGAATACGAGGCGTACGCCGATCTGAAAAGGGACATGCCCAAGTGCGGAAAAATGGTCCAGACCCCCGAAGGGCGGGGGAAAGTGATCCGGCAGAATGCCCTCAAGGGGGAGGTGGTCGTGATTCTCGAACAGGGGAAGGAGACCACATTCAAGACCAGGGACGTCCAGCGGGACAAATAGGAACCGTGACCTCTGAGATCGCGATCCCTCCGCGCGCCGGACCTTTTTCGACTGCTTTCCGTCGCTGCGCTGCGGGGTCAGGGCGCCCGCAAAATCTCCAATGCGCGCTTCCGGGATGCGATTTCAGAGGAATGTGTCGTTCTTTTTAAGGGAAATCATCGGGGCATCATTCGGATAGAAAGGCAGGTTATGGAAGGCACTTATTACATTACGACACCGATCTACTATGTCAACGCCTCGCCCCACATCGGGCACGCCTATACGACGATCGTCCCCGACGTACTGGCGCGCTACCATCGGCTGCGCGGCGACCGGACCTTTTTTGTCACCGGAACGGATGAGCACGGCGACAAGATCGCCGAGGCGGCCGCGAAAGAAAACGTCACCCCGCAGGAATTCGCCGACCGGATCAGCGCCCAGTTCCGCTCCCTCTGGCCGGAGCTTGCGGTCAAGAACGATTACTTTATCCGGACCACCGACGCGAACCATGTCGAAACGGTCCGGCAAATCCTCCGGAAGGTTTATGACGCGGGGGATATCTACTTCGGCCAGTACGAAGGTTTCTACTGCGTGGGCTGCGAGCGGTTCTACATGGAGAAGGAGCTCATCGACGGCAAGTGCCCGCAGCACGAAACGCTTCCCGAACACCGCAAGGAGAGCAACTACTTCTTCCGGATGGGAAAATACCAGGATTGGCTCATCGGACACATCGAGGCGAATCCGGATTTCATCCGGCCCGAGAGGTACCGCAACGAGGCGCTCGCGTTTCTGCGCGATCCGCTGGAGGACCTCTGCATCTCCCGGCCCAAGAGCCGGCTCACCTGGGGGATCACGCTGCCCTTCGATGAAAACTATGTGACCTACGTCTGGTTCGACGCGCTGATCAACTACCTCACCGCGGTCGGCTACCCGGACGGCGAAAACTTCAAGACCTTCTGGCCGGCGGCGCAGCACCTGATCGCCAAGGATATTCTCAAACCGCACGGGATCTACTGGCCGACGATGCTCAAGGCGGCCGGGATCGAACCGTACCGGCATCTCAACGTGCACGGCTACTGGAACGTCGATCAGAGCAAGATGTCCAAGAGCCTCGGGAACGTCGTTCGGCCCCTCGATCTGAAGGACAAGTACGGCCTCGACCCGTTTCGCTATTTCCTGCTCCGGGACATGGTCTTCGGCCTCGATTCGAGCTTCAGCGAGGAGGCCTTCGTCCAGCGGATCAACTCGGATCTGGCCAACGACCTGGGCAACCTCGTCAGCCGGACGATGCAAATGGCCGTGAAATACGGAAACGGGCGGATTCCGGCGCCCGCGGCGGCCGCCGACGAGGATCGCATCCTCCCGGAGACGGCTTTACGGACCGCGGCCGAAGTGCAGGCCTGTTTCGAAAATCTCGGTCTCCACAAGGCGCTGATCGCGATCTGGGAATTCATCAACGTGACGAACAAGTACATCGTCGAGCGGGAACCCTGGGTTCTGGCGAAGGATCCGGCCAACCGCCCCCGCCTGGAGACGATCCTCTACAACCTGCTGGAGGCGCTCCGGATCACGGCCGTCCTGATCACCCCGTTCATGCCGGGGTCCGCCGCGAAGATCCTGGCGCAGCTCGGGATCGCCGATCCGGCGGCGCAAAACTTTGAAACCCTGCGGATCTGGGGCGGGCTGCCGGCCGGAAACGAACTGAAGCGGGGAGAATCGCTGTTTCCGCGCGTCGAGATCAAGGCGGCCGGGGTCCCGCCGGCGCCGGTAAAGGCCGAGGTCGCGCCGATCAAGCCGGAGATCTCCTACGAAGAGTTCGAGAAGATCGACCTGCGGGCGGCGAAGGTCCTCGCCGCCGAACGGGTGCCCAAATCGAGCAAGCTGCTGAAGCTGACCGTCGAGATCGACGGCGAACGGACGATCGTCGCGGGAATGGGCAAGGATTACACGCCGGAGGAGATCGTCGGCAAGACCATCGTCGTCGTCGCCAATCTCAAGCCGGCAAAGCTGATGGGAATCGAGTCCCGGGGGATGCTGCTGGCCACGGATACCGAAGTGAGGCTTACACTTCTCGGTTTCGACCGGCCGCCGAAGACCGGCGCCAAGATCCACTGAAAAAACAAAAGAGGGGACAGGCTTTTCCGTCCCCTCCGATTGATGCGTACTTTCGATTTTAACGAAATGGATCAGCGCCAATCGCTCGTGTTCGCCTACAAAGTCCTAACATTTATCAGGGAGTGGAAGTGAGGATTATCGTATATTAGCAGTAACCGTCATAAGAAGATTTTTTAGTTCTTTGGGTAGTCCGACCGGTTTGCCGTTCATATCTGCATAGGCGATCAATTGTTCACCGATGGCGTGAACGGTATCCGTCTCTTCATTTACGAATTCGGCTTTTAAAGAAAAACTGGCATGATTCACTTGGGTAACAGTCATACGAACACTGATACGGTCACCAAAGAAAAAGTCTCTTCGATAATCGTAATTTGCTGACCTCGTTTTCAACAGAAATATCTTACCAGCCTCATTTTTGAAATTCGGTATAAACTCCAAGGCAAGAAGTTCCCTGGCCTTTCCAAACAACGAGGCGTAGCGATCGTGACCCATATTGCCCTCAGCATTTGTATCTCCGAAGGTGACCACTGTCTTATATTCATAGATCATTAGGTCCCGTGAAGCCCCCGTGTTAGTGACCACCCTTGCAGAAGAATTAGCTGCCATACGCTTCTCCTGGAATATGAAATGTTGATGGATGGATGTGCAGATATTTGCCGGATACCACAATCAAAGAAATGAGGGAGGTCAAAAAAGAATCATTTGCCGTGTTGGAATGAATTGGTTTTTCAGAGGGATGATAAGATAGATTCGAGACGGGTTCTAAAGATGGTGTGTTTCCACACACACACACACAATTTGTGGCGCCGCAGATTCAGCCTCACCACTGACTCTCCATACAAATGGAATAGGGTGCTATCGAATTGAAATACCCGGAAACTGTGGAAATTTATAAACAGATCCCTGAGCGATGTCAAGGCAGATTTTTTGGCCATATCCTGTGCTACGGGACATCCAAACAATTATTACGATTTGAAAGATTGGGATACCCACCACAATTCCTGGATGCTACATTCAGGAAGTTATGATACGGCAACCGCAAGTGGTCGAATTTGCCGTGCCACTTGGTCTGACAAGGTATCTTCGACGATATCCATGTCATATCGGCTTTGAATGTTCAGCCAGTACCGCGGATTTTGTCCAAAATATCGTCCCAACCGCAGAGCAAGCTCGGCGGTTACCGGCCGTTTCCCGTTCACGACGTAATTGATACGCATGGCGGGAACACCGATATCTTTCGCAAGGCGATATTGTGACAACGCCAGCTCGTCCAATAATTCTTTTAGATATGCACCGGGATGAACCGGCGGTATACGTTTCTTGACCACACTACACCTCCGCTAATGATAATCCTCTATGGCGACATCTTCTGCATGCCCGTCTATCCACCTAAAACTGATTCGCCATTGATTGTTAATACGGATACTCCATTGCCCTTTACGATTCCCCTTTAAAGCTTCCAACCGATTTGAGGGTGGCAATCGTAAATCCTGAATCTCGATCGCAGCATCAATAGCGTTCAATTTCATAAATGCCCGCTCTTGAATATCGCCGGGAAATTTGCGAGAAAAATCGCGACGAAAAATCTTTTCTGTTTCGTTACACTGAAAAGATCGAATCATGGTTTCACTAATAAACTATTTGTGTACTAATGTCAAGGGAAAAAAGGGCACAAGGTTTGGCGACATGGGAAGAATTACCGTTCGTAATCAAGCATTTTCTTGAAGGGCAACGTTTTATCTCTGCCCAGGAGGTCCTGTAGAGTTTGTCCTGGATGGATCTGTCATCCGGCGTTCCCTGTCGTGATAAACGATGCTGGCTGGAAACAAAAACGTACCGAATTTTCTCAAAAGATGGGCGTGTTCTACAGACTACCGAACCGACCAAAGAACAGCTCAGCATTTTTAAACTACTGAAGATATCGCCTCCAAAACGTATGCAAGACATCCAAATGAAGGTTTCTGTCCCCTCCGCTCACACCAATCACGGCAAACCGGCCGGAGGCGGCAGCGGGATGTCCACCGGCGTCACGAAGCGGTTGACCGCCTCCAGCGTGTTGCCCACATTCAGTTTCCGGAAGAGGAGGGCGAATTGCGCCTCCAGCTC
>JAQTRB010000129.1 GCA_028712015.1 Syntrophales bacterium | reverse complement strand
GATGTTATTCACGTCGTGCCGGACTATAAGAGGGGTGTCATCGCATGTCAATGAAGAACTGAACATAACAGGCGGTGTTTTTCCGATACTCGCGAAATGAAGATGTCTGACTGTTTCATGTATTCATTATATAGGGGCCTTTCTTGCGGTATTGAAAGATGAAGAGCGCCTCTTTCGGAAAAGTCGGAACAGGCCCCCGCTCTCCATGCGGTTTCGTCTTGGAAGCTTGTCCGAGAGATGCCTGCCAGGAACCATCTTTCGTCCACGGGTCCCTACCGGGGAGTTTGTAGATCCTGCGCTCGCCAGGACTGTTTCCCGGGTCGCGCATGCCGGCCTCCCGGACATCGAGGATCGACTCAACGACCGCCAGGCACATCTTTTTTACTGATCAGGATGGGGTTTTCCCTCGGTCATGCCTTGGGGGAAGGGGACGGCCAGTTCATTTCCAAGGGCGATGAAGTCCCCGACCACCGACTCGGGAACCGGAATCCCTTTGGCAAGGCGTTCCGCCTTCATTTCGAATTCGATCTCGCCGGGAATATAGATGCGCTTCACTCCTTCGGCCCGGGGTGACGTTCTGATCTCGTCCAGCGCCTTGTCCATGGCCGACGTGAATTCCCGGAGATCCATGAAGCTCTCGATGTCGATTGCGGCAAAGACGCTTCCGACATCGGCCGGATCGACCATGTTGTCCGCCAGAAAGCCGGGAAAGCGGGTTCCGTAGTTGGAGCCGGTCATCACGCCGCAGAGGAGATCGACCGCCAGCATAATGCCGTAGCCCTTGTATCCCCCGATCGGCGCGAGGAGCCCCTTCAGCGCGGCGTGCGGATCCGTGGTGGGCGCCCCCCGTTCGTCGAAGGCCCAGCCTCGCTCCAGGGGTTTGTCTTGTTTCGCGTGGAGGATAATACGGCCGCGAGCGACCACGGTCGTCGCCAAATCCAGAACCACCGGCAGCTCCCGTGCCGCGGGGACGGCGATGGCGAACGGATTGGTGCCGAACATTGCCGTCCGCCCGCCCGTCGGGGCCGCGGCGGCCGGGGCGTTGGTGGAGCTGAAACCGATCATGCCGTGCGGGAGGGCCATCATCGCCCAGTACGCGGCCATCCCGTAATGGTTGGAATGGGTTACGGCCGTGAAGGCCGCGCCGGTCTGTCCGGCCTTTTCGATCGCCATCCGCATGGCCTTCTCCGCGCCGATCTGGCCGATGCCGTTGTGGCAATCGATCAGCGCGGTGGACGGTTTTTCACGCACGACGGTGAAGCGGCTCTTCGGATTCATGACGCCGCTGCGGATTCTTTCCGCGTACACGCAGAGCACCCGCGTGATTCCGTGCGTGTCCACGCCCCGCAGGTTCGCCTCGATCATCGAGTCGGTGAGCAGGGTTGCGTCGTCCGCGCCGACCCCGAGTTTTCGAAAAATTTCCTGCGTCCAGACGCGCAACCGGTCCGCGGAAAATAGGATGCCTCCATCAACGCCCGCCATAAGATTTTCTCCATTCATCCGTTTTGCTTGGATCGGAGTATAGGAAGAGGGTCGGGGTCTGTCAAGAAAAACGAACCGCCGTGAGGAAGGATTCGGTTGCGGCCGGGGATCGAATGTGTTAGGTCAACACTCGTTTCCGGACCGGACCGATGTTTTATACCGAAACCCCGATCAACCAGACCTGCGGCATCGTCGATCTCTTTGACCTGTAAAGGAGGGACTCATGTTCAAAACGGCCATTACCGAAATGTTCGGGATCCGCTATCCCATCCTCTGCGGGGCCATGATGTGGCTCTGCAAGCCGCGGCTATGCGCCGCCGTTTCCAATGCGGGGGGCATGGGCAATCTGACCGCGGGCAACTACGAATCGGAGGAGGCCTTCCGGGAGGCGATCCGCGAGACCCGAAGACTGACGGACCACCCCTTCATGGTGAACATCACGCTTCTGCCTTCCGTACGGATCACCCCGGAACACCACAAAATATACTGCCGCGTCTGCGCCGAGGAGCGGGTCAGCGGCATCGAATTCTCCGGGACGCCGGTCGACAAGGCCTGTGGAATGGAAACGGTCGAACGGCTGAAAAAGTCCGGGGTAAAGCTTTTTCACAAGGTCGGCGCCGTCCGTCATGCCCTCCATGCCGAAAGGGTGGGTTATGACGGCATCTATGCGGCCGGAATCGAGGAAGGGGGTCATCCCCTGAACGACGACGTGACGACCATGGTTCTGACGCCCAGGATTGCGGAGTCGGTGAAGATCCCGGTGGTGGCCGTGGGGGGGATCGCCGACGGCCGTTCCCTCGCGGCCGCGCTGGTGCTTGGGGCGCAGGGGGTCATGATGGCGAGCCGCTTCGTGGCGACGAAAGAATGCGAGGTGCATGAAAACATCAAGCAGGAAATCCTGAAGAGACAGGAATACGAGACGCTGATCTTCGGGAAGTCGATCGGCCTGCAAGGGCGAGCGCTCAAGAATCGGGTGATCGAGGAGGTTATCGCGATCGAGGCGCGGAGCGGAGGGCTTGCGGAGTTGATCCCGCTCTTGGCCGGTCCGCGGATCAAGGAGGCCTGGGAAAAGGGCGATACGGACTTCGCCCCGTTGATGGTCGGTCAGTCGATCGGCCTCATCCGCGACATCCCGACTTGCCGGGAGCTGATCGAACGGATGGCTGCGGAGGCCGAAGAACACCTTGAACGCGCGCGTCGTATGATCGGCGCGGTCTGAGCGGGGATTTGACAAAGAATGGTATGTCCCGCTGCCCGATCCGTTCCGGGAAGAACCGTCATGAAAAGGGAAAACGGATGGCGATGATCCATAGAAGGCAGCGGGATGAGGACCTCCGATGGAGGCCGAAGGGCTTGCCGGCCGGGGGATAGGTGACCGATCATGACGATCGATAGCCATGCGCATCTCGAGATGGATGCATTCGACGGCGATCGGGAGGCGGTTGTCGCGCGGGCCATGGCCGCCGGGCTGACGGCGATCATCACCGTCGGAACGACCATTCTCGACTGTGAAAAGGCGGTTTCGCTTGCCCGTCGTCATCCTATCATTCACACGGCGGTCGGCATCCATCCCCACGAAGTGAAACAGATCGACGCCGGGACGTATGACGCCCTCCGGCGCCTTGCGGGACAGGAAAAAGTGGTCGCCATCGGGGAGGTCGGTCTTGATTTCTTCTACGAGCATTCCCCGCGGGAGATCCAGTTGCGGCGGTTTGCCGAGCAGCTCGATCTCAGCGAAGAGCTGGACCTGCCCGTGATCATTCACGACCGCGAGGCGCATGCGGAAACGCTCGCAATCCTCAAGGCGCGGAAACATCGTCTGCGGGGTGTTCTTCACTGCTTTTCCGGGGATGCGGACATGGCCCGGGAGTGTCTGGACCTGGGGTTTTACCTCTCCGTGGCCGGTCCCGTGACCTATCGGAAAGCCGAACCGCTGCGGGCGGTCGCCCGGGAGATTCCGGCGGATCGGCTTCTCATCGAAACGGATGCCCCCTATCTTGCCCCGCAGCCCTGGCGTGGCAAGCGCAACGAGCCGGCCTATGTCTTGGAAACAGCCCGCCGTTTGGCCGAAATTCGCGGGGAGACGGCCGAAGCACTGCAACGGTTCACCGCGGAGAACGCCTGCCGGCTTTTTGGTCTCGCGCCGGAAAATTCGGCTTGATTTTGGGGGTGGGTTACAGTAGAAAAAAGCCAAATAGCGCAAGGGGTGCCGATCCGGCTGAGAAATACCCTTTGAACCTGACCTGGGTAATGCCAGCGTAGGGAATGGCAGGGGCTGCGTTGTCCATACTTCGTTTTCGGGGCCATATCCCATCAGGATATGGTTTTTTTGTTTTGGATTCCGCCGCGGTTTTTCTTTTGGCGATGCTTGACGGGGAAGGATCATGGGGAAAGTGATTTTTATCGTTTCCGGCGGGGCGGTCGGCGATCCGGCGTTCTTCCGGCAACAGGCGGCGAGGGCGGCGCCCGCGGCGGTGATCTGCGCCGACGGCGGCGCACGCCATCTCGATGCCGTGGGCGTGTTCCCCAACCTGATCGTGGGTGACATGGATTCCCTGAATCCGGAAACCCGGCTGTATTATGAGGCGAGGGGCTGCCGGATCGTCCGCCATGACCAGCGGAAGGATGAAACGGATACGGAACTGGCGCTCCACGAGGCCTTCCGGATGAAACCGACGGAGATCTGGATTTGGGGCGCCCTCGGATACCGCGTGGACCACACGCTGGCGAACATCTCGCTGCTGATTCAGGGCAGGGAGAAGAGGGTCGGGGTCAAGTTGATCGACGAGTGGTGTGAGCTGTTTCTGATCGAGAGACGGGCGGTTCTCGACGGCGAGGCCGGCCAGACCGTCTCCCTGTTTCCATTCGCGGGGCCGGCCGCCGGGGTTACGCTGACGGGGTTTGAATTTCCGTTGAAGGAGGCCGTGATGGAGGTTGGAAGGCCCTATGGGGTCAGCAACCGCCTGACGTCGGATCGAGGAATCATCGAAGTGAAGTCGGGGCGTCTGCTCGCGGTACGGTATTTTCGACCGGGGATTTTCCCGGGGGAGGGAAAGGGATGAAACCGGTTCGGATATTGACGATCGCGGGTTCGGATTCCGGCGGAGGGGCGGGAATCCAGGCGGATTTGAAAACGATCACCGTCCTCGGCGGGTTTGGAATGAGCGTCATCACCGCGCTGACCGCCCAGAACACCCTCGGTGTGCATGGCATACACGATGTCCCGCCGGCGTTTGTGGCCGCGCAGTTTGACGCGGTCGCGACCGATATCGGGATCGATGCGGCGAAGACCGGGATGCTCGCCACCTCCGAGGTCATCCTCGTTGTGGCCGGGAAGATTCGCGATTACGGGATCGAAAAGCTTGTCGTCGATCCGGTGATGGTGGCCAAGGGGGGGATGTCGCTGATCCGCGAGGAGGCCAAGAAAACCCTGATTGCGGAGCTCGTTCCACTCGCCTTTGTCCTCACGCCGAACATACCCGAGGCCGAAGTTCTCTCGCAGACGAGGATCGCGACCCTTGACGATATGAAGAATGCGGCGCGGATCATCAGGGATCTGGGGGCAAGGCATGTCGTCGTGAAGGGAGGGCACCTCGCGGGGGATGCCGTCGACCTCCTGTTCGACGGTCGTGAATTCCGGACGTTCAGCGCACCGCGGATCGAAACGGCGGATACGCATGGAACCGGTTGCACCTACTCCGCGGCGATCGCGACCAATCTCGGCCGGGGGATGGATGTCCCGGAGGCCCTGGCGGCGGCCAAGCGCTACATCACCGAGGCCATTCGGCACGCCTGGCGTGTCGGCGGGGGGCACGGGCCGACGAATCATCTCGCGCCGCTCGTCCGGCCCGGCACCGGCGCGGAGCCGTAACGGGCTGTTGAAAGGCGCCCGTTCGATATTTCTCCCCCACCTTCGACGGCAAAGATCAGCGACTTCATAGACGGGCGGCGGTGCGGGAAACCGGGAAAGACAAGGATTAGGCG
>JAQTRB010000003.1 GCA_028712015.1 Syntrophales bacterium | reverse complement strand
GTCATCCTTCTGGTCCCCTCCATCACCGCATTTGCGATCAATTACTACCTAACACGAAAAAGCTATGCAATGATCAGCGGCCAGGCCCGGCCGTTCATTCAGCCTTCCCGGCCTCTGAAGAAGTGGGGTTTCACGATCTACTCCGCCATCGTATGCTCAAGCATCCTGCTGATTTTTGTCACGGTCTTTCTGGGATCGTTTGTCAAGACCTGGCCCTACGATTTTACGCTCACGTTGAAACACTTCGATTTCCCGTCGCTTGGGGCCAGCGTGCCAATCTGGACCTCCTTCTGGAACAGCGTGCTGGAGCCGGGACCGTTCCGGGAAATGATTGCCATCAAATACGCCCCTATTTGGACCAGCCTTCTGGTTTCCTTGGTTGTGGCGGCGATCGGAGCATCGATCACACTTGTGGCCTCTTACATCATCGAGAAAAAGAAGCCCCGGGGCGAGCAGCTTCTCTATGCACTGTCGGTTTTGCCGGCAGCCATCCCGGGGGTAGTCCTCGGGCTGGGATACGTTCTGGTTTTCAACAAACCCTACTTCCTGATTTATGGCACCATCTGGATCATAATCATCAATATCGTTATTGCCAACTTTACACTGGGCGTGCTTTCCGGGACGGCCAACCTCAAGCAGATCGATAAGTCGGTCGAGGAGGCTGCGGTCAGCCTCGGCGCGGGACCCGTAACCACCTTCACCCGGATCGTTTTCCCGCTCTCCAAGGTGGCCTTCCTTTCCACGACGACCTTCTTTTTTATGCGGGCGATGACCACGATCAGCGCTGTTTTGTTTCTGGTATCGGCGCAAATAAAACTGGCCGCCATCGAGATCATCTTCCTCGATGTGGATGGCCGTACGGCAAGCGCCAATGCCATGTGCACCGTGGTTGTTCTCATCGTCGCGTTGTTCCTGATCATTATGAGGGTTACAACCGGCAGCACGGGGCTTTCGGGAATGAGCGGCACAAAAGGATAGGGTCTTGCGATCATGAACGTCATCGATCCGGACAACCCCATCCCCAAATATCTGCAGATCAGCGCCTGGATCAGGGAGCTGATCCAGTCGGGCAGATACGAACGGGGAGCATCGCTCCCCTCGGAGGTTGAACTGTCCAAGATCTGCCAGGTGAACCGCAATACCCTACGTCAAGCCATTGCGGAGCTGACTGCGGCTGGAATGCTTCGAAAGGAAAAGGGGCGCGGTACCTTTGTCTGCGCGGAAACCCCGCTTGCAGTCACGCACAAACTCAAGAGCATTTCGAGTTTCAGCGCCGATCTGCAGGAGCTGGGAATCAGGGAGAGGACCCGCATCATCAAAAAGAGCCTTGAAGGGGCGGGCGATCAGGTTGCCAAGAAACTGATCCTGAGTCCGAACGGCAAAGTGGCGGTGATCCGCCGCATCCGGAGCGGCAACGAGGTTCCCTTCATTTATGAGGAGAGCTACCTCCCGGGTTCCACGTTCCGTGACATTTTAGAGATGGACCTGACCGGCTCCATGTACCAGATCATCAATGATCGTTTCAATGTGACCCTTGCCCGTTCGGATCAAACGATACGTGCGGTGAACCTGAAAGGCCGAATCGCGTCCTATCTCAATCTTCCCGTGAATTCAGCCGCTTTTTTTATGGAGAGTCTGACATATGATGAAAACAATGTCCCGGTGGAGCTCCTGTATTCCTACTACCGTGGCGACAAGTATGTTTTTGAGGTAGAATTGGGACGTTATCATATTGAAGAGGACAACGTTCATCAGGATTGAAGTTGCATTGAATGGGGATCTGTTGTATATACATCTAAACATAAAACAACCAATTCGGTACAAAAGGGGGAAAAATGAACGAAAGCAACTTGCTGGAAAAATTGGTCCAGGTCAGCCCCGGCATGGAGATCTGGTGGGATTCTTCGCCGGTCATCTTTGAAAACTGGTGCCGAAAGCTTCTTGCGAAGGCGCAGGAGGGGGAAGAGGAAACGCTCAAGCATCAGTTCGCGCGGATGTATGATGGAAAAAATCCCGAGAGATGGCTCTTTCGCGGCGTCACGACCAACCCCTCGCTTTCTCTCCAGGCAATCAAGGACGACGAGCCGTACTGGAAAGAGGTGGTTCGATCGATGATCCGGGAAAATCCCGGAATCGACAAGGAGTCTCTCTTCTGGCTTCTCTACAAAGAGATTGTCCGGCGCGGGTCGGCGATGTTCCTGCCGCTTTTCGAGAAAAGCGGATACCAAGAGGGATACCTCTCCGGTCAGGTCGACCCCCGCAGGTGTCACGAACGGGACGTGATGCTCAAGCAAGCCTATGACCTGGCATCCATCAATCCAAACGTTATGATCAAGGTTCCCGGCACCAAGGAGGGATACGAGGTGATCGAGATCCTCACCTCCAAAGGAATCGCCACGAACAACACGCTCACCTTCGTTTTGCCGCAATTGATGGATTGCGCGAAGTCCGTACAGAGGGGTTTGGAAAAGGCCAAGGCGAACCAGGTGGATCTTTCGCGCTGGCGATCCGTCATCACCCACATGGAAGCCCGTTACGGAGACCTCGGAGGGCTTCGGGATTTCGCGAAGGAGAAGGGAATTGAACTGACCGAGGGAGAGGTCCGGATGGCGGAACTGGCGATCTTCAAAAAGGCCTACCGGCTGATCAAGGAGAGAAAATATCCAAGCAAGCTGCTCTCCTGTTCGCTGAGGGTGGGACCGAAGGTGGACGGCGTTCTGAAGCTCTGGCACCTGGAAGAAAAGGCCGGAGCCGACATCGTCGTCACCTGTCCGCCGACCTTCATTGACGAGGTGATCCATTTCCCGAACCAAGAGCGGATCGTCTTTGAAAAAGGGAGGATCGACCGGGAAATTCCAAAGGCTACGTTGGAAAAGTTGCTGCGCGTTCCGTATTTCGAAAGGGCCTACGCCGAGGACGGCTACTCGCGAGAAGAGTACAAGAACCTTCCGCCGCTGGTCAAGACGGCGCAGCAATTCAGCAAGGCCACGGACGATATGGCGGACTTTGCCGGGATATGTATAGAAGAGAAATAACAACATCCATGAAAGGAGATCAAGATATGAAGCCCCTGAAAGACTGGTTTGTCCCTTGGTTGTTCACGGCGCGGGAATACAACACGGCTATACTTGACAAGGCCTGGGCAAAGCCGGATTACGGCCGCCTGATGTTGAACGAAAACCCGATTCCCCCGTCGGATAAGGTGATACAGGCGGTAGCCGATGTCCTCAAAAAAGGGAACCGTTATCCCGACAGCATGCTGCGGCTAAGGACCAAACTGGGGAAGCTCCACAACGTCGGGCCGGACAACATCGCCTTGTGCAACGGCTCCTCGGAGATCATCGACTGTATGATGCGTATCTTTCTTGAGCCGGGCGATGAATTCATCGTTTCGAATCCCACGTTCGGACTCTTTCCGCCCCGGGCGGAATTGGTCGGTGGGAAGGTCGTTTCCATTCCCCTGCGCAAGGAGGATCTCCAGTACGACGTGGACGCGATGCTCAAGGCGATCACCCCGAAGACCAAGGTGATCCTCGTCATCAACCCCAACAACCCCACGGGGATCTTCATCGAAGACAAGGATCTGATCCGCTTCTGCGAGACGGGGATCCCGCTTTGCATCGACGAGGCCTATCTGGACTATCATCCCGAGATTTCGTCCAAGGACTTCCTGCTGAAGAAGTATCCTCAGGTTTTCCTATCCCATACCTTCTCGAAGGCCTACGGGTTCGCCGGCATTCGTTTTGGATACGTGGTGGGGACGGAAGAGATGGTCAAGGCCTTCAACACCATGTTCCTGCCCTGGAACGTTAGCCTGATGTCCATGGCGGCGGCGGAGGCTATTCTGGACAACCCGGAAGAGGTAGCGGAAAAGGTCAAGCACAACAATCGCTGGATGGACATCTTCACCAAGGAACTGGTCCAGGTTGGCCTGAAGCCCTTCCCGGCGCACGGCAACTACATGCTCGTGGACGCCACGATGACCGGCAAGACCACTGCCCAGATTTTGGCGGCGGCTCTGGAGACGGAACATATCTTCCTCAAAAGCATCCCCGTGATCCACGGCAAGGACGGCTATTTCCGTGTGACGCCGGGCCTCGACGAGGAAAACGAACGCTTCGTCCGTTTCGTCCGTAACTATTTCGGTAAAAAATGAGAGATACCGAAGGTTAGTCTTCGTATTGGAATGTGTCCCGGGAGCCGCGATTAGAGAAAGGCTCCCGGGGTTGAACTCTTTCTATTGTCAGATCGTAAAAAAGCAATGTTTTATTGATGGTTATTCTTTCGTGTTACAAGAACGGGTAACGGATGGATGTTTCATTTTCACCTTGGCTCGTCTGGTTCTTGGCCGGCATTGCCGTCATGTTCGCCGAGCTTGCAGTTCCCGGGTTTGTGATCATCTTTTTTGAGTTGAGCCGCTGGGGAGCCACGCTCGTGGCGCTCTTCTACCCCAATGCCTATTCATTTCAGGTAGCCGCCTTTGTCGTTGTATCCGTTGCTTCTTTGATGATGCTGAGAAAGTGGCCATGCGCGTTTTCGTCGGACGCAGCGAGGGGCAGGAGACCGGCTATCCGGGAAATATGACCGTCGGGGGGCGAGTTACGCTCGATCATGATCAAGAAGCCGGCCAGGTTGGGTGGGTCCGCTTTCGTGGAACCATGTGGGACGCCGTTTCGGATGATCGTCTCCCAGCCGGATCCGAAGCAATAATCGCGGGAGTGGACGACGTGAATCGGTCCTGTCTCAAGATCAAGAGTGTCCCCTCTCATCGGATAAGACAATGAAGAAACTTTCCATTATAGGGTTATTGTTCTTGGTGGGTTGTGTGGGCATTCCTGAAAAGGTGACGCCCGTTGATCATTTCAAGTTAGATCAATATCTCGGGACTTGGTACGAAATTGCGAGGCTGGATCATTCATTTGAAAGAGGATTGAGCCGAGTCACGGCCGATTACAGCTTGCGCCGCGATGGCGGTATCCGAGTGTCGAACCGAGGCTATTCCGCCAAAGACAATTCCTGGAAAGAAGCCGAGGGGAAGGCGTATTTTGTCCAAAGCCCGAATCTGGGGTACCTGAAAGTTTCTTTCTTCGGCCCCTTTTATGGCTCTTATATCATTTTCGAACTGGATCATGAAGCTTATCAATATTCACTCATAAGCGGTCCCGATAAATCCTACCTATGGATTCTGGCCAGGAAACCCTTCATAGAGGTTGGGATCAAAAATACTCTGATGGAAAAAGCAGCGACGGCCGGTTTTGATACCCAAAAGCTGATTTTTCCCGATCACGCGCCCAATCCCTGACCAACCAAGCCAAATGATGGAGGACTATCGCTTATGACTACAACGCTGGTTGCCTTGATTGCCTGCCATTGCCGTATTGGTTTGTGTCGTGCTCATGAAGGGCGTCCTGATCGTCCCACAGGGATAAAATCAACACGGAGGTGATCGACGCCATTGATCAGGCTGCACAGATCAACGAGGCTCAAGGCAAGGCGGCACAAGTTACGTTGGTGGCCGAAGCCGATGCGAAACGGATCGAGTTGATCGCCAAGGCGACCGGTGAGGGGATCAGCAAGGTGGCCGCCGCCATCAAAGATCAAGGCGGAATCGAAGCCCTCAATATGCGACTGGCGGAGCAGTATATTGTGCAGCTCGGCAACCTGGCCAAGACGACCAATACGATCATCATGCCCAGCAACGTCGCCGATGTCGCCGGTATCATTGCCGCGGCCATGTCTACGGTACGGGAAGTGAGATAAGATGGCCTCGCCGGTGGCACGGAGCAACCAGCATCCTGTCGTTTTTCTTTTCAGGAAACGCCGTTAAGCGAGCAGTGCAGGCAGATCGGCGGAAGCGGTGAGAATGAAGTCGGCCCCGGCCCGCACAAGCTCCCCGCGCAGGTTTTCCGGTTCCGCAGCGGCAAAGATAACCCCTACACCCCGGTAGGCGGCTTTCGAGGCGCGGGCTGCCTGCATGTCGTCGGGCATGTCGCCAAGATAATAGCATTCGCCGAACTTCCGGCCGATCATTTGCGGAATCCGGTCGAGCATGTAGGGATTGGGCTTTTTCAGGGAGATCCGTTCACCACTCTCGTCCAGGATTCGCAGTTCTTCCCGCGTGCAATCGTCTAACGTGATCACGATCTGAAAGTATTTGCGCAGAGCGAAGCGGTCCAGCGGAAAATCCGCTTCCGCCCGTGGACGACCGGTGGCAACGGCCAGGAGATGATTTTGGGAGAGATCCTCCAGCAAGGCCGGGTCTAGAAGCAGCTTCTCCCGGTGTATCAAACCCTCTTCCCGATAGAAGTTTGGTTCCTCTCCGTACAGAGAAGCAAAGAGGGACTTTCCAAGATAGATTTCCTGGAAGATCCGCTTGATCCGGTTACCGGTGCAAACGTCTCCCCGATAACAGAGGTTTACAATGGGGTCGCTTCGTCGTCCGTGGCGATCCAGAAGGATCATCAGCGGGTGGGGATCTTTCAGGAAGTGGGCAAGTTCCCTCACGTCACTGCGGCTGATCGCCTCTTCACAATCGGCGAACTCTGCCGCGGAAAGCGCTCCAGCGGGAGTCTTGACCAGCGCGAACAGAAGATGAAGGATCAAGGCGGTCAGATCCCAATCATTGTTCAAGCCGCCTGTCTGCTTTAGTTTTGCAAGGTCGGTCAGTGGAAAGAGCGGATCGGGCAATTTTTCAAAACCTTTTGCTCCCGAAAAAAAAAGCCTGGCCGCCTTTCGGGCTGTCTCCCGGTAGGAGCCGGAGACGTCGATCAGGACACCGTCCATGTCAAAAACAACCAGTTTCGGCAGCTTCATGGTAACACCTTGATCCGGTAGAAACGGTTCAAAAAAGAGGTCATGAATTCTTGCGCTGAGAATGATCAGCGCTTTTCTATTCGATCAAGCAGGATCTGTCAAACGGAATCGGACGGAGAACCTTTGGAAACTACAATTTTCATTTGCTAATTCAACGAACAGGTTGTATTTATCCACCGGTTCGATCTCGACGAGGATGGATGACCGTATTGAAATCTGCTGATCTACAGAACAGTCGCCGAAGTCCGGGAAAACCTTCTCTGAGGATCGGCCTGCTGACCTACCGCGGCAACCCCACCTGCGGAGGACAAGGTGTATACGTCAAATACCTGAGCCGGTCGCTGCGGGAACTGGGTCATGAGGTCGACGTCCTTTCCGGTCCTCCCTATCCGGAACTCGATGACGGGATCCTCCTTCACAAAATCCCCAGCCTTGATCTCTACAACCCCGATCATCTCTTCAAGGTCAAAAATATCCGGGATCTTTCCTCGCCGCTCAACCAATTCGAGTTCCTCAGCATGTGTTGTGGGGGCTTCCCCGAACCTTTCACATTCGGTTGCCGTGTACGCCGTTTTCTGCGCCGGAGCCCGAATGGATATGACGTCATTCATGACAATCAGAGCCTCTCTTACGGCCTGCTCGGCATCGCCGGGAGCGGTTATCCGACGGTGTCCACCATCCACCACCCGATCACCCTCGACCGGGATATGGAGATTGCGGAGGCGGGAAGCTGGTTCCGTCGGCTTAAGGTGCGGCGCTGGTATTCTTTTCTATCGATGCAGAAACGGGTTTCCCGGCGTCTTCCCATGATCATCACCGTATCGGAATGTTCAAAGCGCGATATCGGACGGGAGTTCCGGCTTCCCCTTGAGCGTTTCCGCGTCGTTCCCAACGGAATCAACGCGGACTTCTTTTATCCGCTGCAAGGGATCAAGAGGTTGGATGACATGCTCCTGGTAACGAACAGTGCCGACACGCCGCTCAAGGGGCTTCGCTACCTGCTGGAGGCGGTTGCAGAGATCCGCCGGGAGCGTGCGGTCCGCCTTGTCGTCATCGGAAAACCGAAGGAAAAGGGGGCAATCGAAAGACTCGTCAAGGAACTTTGCCTCGGCAATTCGGTACGATTCACCGGACGGATCGCCGATCGCGATTTTGCGCGTTACTACGCGGAGGCGACGATCGCCGTTATCCCCTCTCTCTACGAAGGATTCGGGATGCCAGCCGGCGAGGCGATGGCCTGCGGTGTGCCGGTGATCAGCACGACGGGCGGGGCTTTGCCGGAAGTGGTGGGGGATGCCGGAATTCTTGTCCCCCCAGGGGATGCAGCGTCGCTGAAAAAGGCAATCATCGCATTGCTGGGAGATGAGGAGAAACGACGCCAACTCGGCGCGGCCGGATTGGCCCGAGTTCGGAACTCCTTGACGTGGAGACACGCCGCGCAAAATACGGTGGAAGTGTATCGCGAGGCGATCGATGCTGACGGTAGACTTTAGTCTTCTCGGGCTTCGCCCAGGAATGCGCGTCCTCGACGCCGGCTGCGGGGGTGGAAGACATCTGTGCGAGTGTTTCCGTACGGCGGGGATCGACGCGATCGGCGTGGACATCAAATGGGACGATCTGCGCAAGACCCAAGGATTTCTCTCCTTGATGTCCCGGGAGCAGCCGGGACGGTGGGTCGTTGCGCAAGCGGATATCACCAAGCTTCCCTTTACCGACGCGAGTTTCGACATCGTCATCTGTTCCGAAGTTTTGGAACACGTTGCGGAAAACCGAACCGCCGTTGCCGAACTCGTCCGCGTTCTCAAGACCGGAGGGGATCTGGTTGTAACGGTTCCCCGATATCTTCCTGAACGGATTTGCTGGGCGATTTCCCGCGCCTATCACGAGGAGCCGGGGGGCCACATTCAGATCTACCGGAAGGAGGAACTCATGAGACTAATCGAATCGGCGGGGGTACGCTGCCTGCGGATCCGCTACCGGCACGGTCTTCACGCCCCCTACTGGTGGCTCAAGTGCCTTGTCGGACACAAGAACGAGTCCTTTTGGCTGGTCAGGGCCTACCGCAGGTTTCTCGAATGGGACATCACCCGTCATCCCCCGCTGACCCAATGGCTGGACCGGATCCTGAATCCGCTGATCGGCAAAAGCACGATATTCTATTTCAGAAAAGGATGTCGGTGATGGAATTCCCCGTTTCAGAATGCACGGTTAGATCCAAAGTCGACGTCCATGCCGTCGCGGACTTTATCGCCGGCGTGCAGAAACCGAATGGTGAAATCCCCTGGTCCACAGGTGGAAAAACGGATCCCTGGGACCATGTGGAGAGCGCGATGGCACTCAGCGTCGCCGGCCGGCTTCGAGAGGCGGAGAGGGCATATCGCTGGCTGGAAACGACGCAACTTCCCGACGGGAGTTGGTGGTCGGCGAGCCGCAACGGCATTCCCGAGGATCGGACGAGGGACAGCAACCTTGCTTCCTACGTCGCCGTAGGCGTTTTCCACCATTTCCTGATCACACGGAATCTTTCCTTCCTTCGCTCGATGTGGCCGACACTGGAGGCGGGCATCGATTACGCCGTCGGACTCCAGGCGGATACCGGCGAGATTCACTGGGCGAGGAACGGCGAAGGGGACGTCGATCGGATGGCGTTGCTGACCGGGTCAAGTTCGGTCTATATGAGCCTGAAATGCGCCTTGGCGGTCGCCTTTTTGATCAGAAAAAGACGCTCCGGCTGGGAAGATTCTGCCCGAAAACTGGGAGAGGCGATCCGCATGAGTCCCGGACGATTCAACATGATGAAGGCCCGCTACTCGATGGACTGGTATTACCCGGTTCTGTGCGGTGCCGTCACCGGCGAAGAAGCCCGCAGAAGAATAGACCGTTCGTGGGAAAAGTTCGTCGTTCCCGAATGGGGGGTCCGTTGCGTCTGCGATCAGCCCTGGGTTACGATCGCCGAGGCCTCCGAATTGGTGATAACCCTCGCCGCGATCGGGGAAAACGAACGGGCGACCATCCTGTTTAACTGGATTTGCGACAAACGGTACGACGACGGTTCATTCTGGACGGGGGTGACCTTTCCGGACGGCGTCATCTGGCCCGAAGAGCGCACCACATGGACGGCCGCCGCCGTCCTGCTGGCTTACGATGCTCTGTATGATATGACCCCGGCAGCCTCCCTTTTCCGTCACCGTTTCTGGCAGGAAATAGAGGCGCAGTCGACCGGAAGGCAAAGTCGTTCCATGTCGAAATCATTCAAAGATGCGGCCGGTCGTCGACGGATGAATGTATTCGACCCGGCGCGTCAAGGTTGATTGCAATGCGAAGAGACCATCGCCCATACATGCTCAAGCGGCTCGACCAGAATTTTCAACGTTGGTATGCGAACCATTTTCTCCGTCCCCAGTTTGAATATCTTGGCCGAGGGTGCACTTTTATGAAACCTTGGCATGTGGAGATATTCGGCGGGCCCGTTTCACTTGGCGAATATGCCACCGTGATTGCCACGTCGGATAGGAAGGTCCGTCTTACGGTCTGGTCCGCATGGGATGGAAAGGGGAAGATCGGGATCGGCGACTGCTGTCTGATCTGCCCCGGTGTAAGGATCAGCGCAGCGACCGAAATCGCGATCGGCCAGGGCTGTATGATGGCCCATGGGGTTTTTGTGACCGATGCCGATTGGCACGGCGTCTATGACCGAAGTCTGCCGATCGGACAGACAGCCCCCGTCCGGATCGACAACAACGTTTGGATCGGGGACGGCGCGATCGTTTGCAAGGGAGTCCGAATCGGAGAGAACAGCATCATCGGCGCCGGTTCCGTGGTGGTCCGGGAAATTCCCGCCAATGCGGTGGCGGCGGGCAATCCCGCAACCGTCGTCAAATACCTCGAAAGCGACCGTCCTCTGAGGACGCGCGCCGATTGGTTGAGGGATCCTGGAGCGCTCGCCGCGCAGTTCGCGGAAATCGATCGTCACTTCATGAAAAATAACACTTGGCCGGGCTGGGTTCGTTCGTTGATTCTCCCGCGAAAGGGGGGCTGATTCGCCGTGCCGATGAGAGTCGCCGTGATCGCGCCGCCCTATCCATTGGAGGAAGCCCCTGCGCCTCCGCTCGGCGTCACCTATGTCGCCGCCGCCTTCGAAGACGCCGGCGCCGATGTGAGGATTTTTGATTACATTGTCTCCCGCTATACCCCGGAAAAACTCCACGCGCAGATGGATGAATTCAGGCCGGATGTTCTTGGAGCCACCTCGGTAACACTCAATTTTCCCGGCGCGGCGCAGATCGTCTGCGAGGCGAAGCGGTATCGCCCGTCGCTGATCACGATGATGGGGGGGCCTCACGTCTCCTTTGACGCCGAGCGAACGCTGCACGACTATCCCGGAATCGATCTGATCGTTGCCGGGGAAGGGGAGGGGACAATCGCCGAACTGATGGCCGAAGATTGCCATCCTTCGGGTTGGGATCATATTCCAGGCCTCTTTTTTCGTCTCAATGACCGGATCGTATCCACCGGGCAGCGTCCTTTTCTTGAAAACCTCGACGGCTTGCCGCTTCCGGCCCGCCATCTCCTGCCGCTTTCGCGATACAAGGCCCTCGGTTATCCGATCAGCATCATCACCTCCCGAGGCTGTCCCTACTCCTGTATCTTCTGTCTTGGGCGGCGCATGGTCGGCAGCCGTGTTCGCCTGAGAAATCCGGAACGTGTGGTGGACGAGATCGAGGAAATTCTTGCCTATGGAATCGACAGGATCAATGTGGCGGACGATCTGTTCGTTTCCAGCCGCGGTCAGGTGACGGAGGTTTGCAACGAGATTCTCCGCCGTCACCTACACTTTGGCTGGAGCGCCTTTGCCCGGGTGAACACCGTCGATTTCGAAACTCTCCGGCTGATGAGGGAGGCCGGTTGCGACAGCGTCAGTTTCGGAGTCGAGACCGGCAATCCTGAAATGCTCAAACGAATCCGAAAGGGGATTACGCTCGAACAGGTCCGGCATGCGGTCAGTCTCTGCCGGGAGGCGGGGATCATCGCCCATACGTCGTTCATCGTGGGCCTGCCCGGAGAGACACAGGATACACTCCGGGAAACGGAAAAGTTCGCCGCCGGTCTCGGTTCGCTCTACGGATACCATTTTCTGTCGCCCTTTCCAGGAACGTCGGTGCGCGAAGAGGTGATGAAGTACGACCTGGAGATCCTGACCGACGACTGGACACGCTATGATGCGAACAGTGCCATTGTACGGACCTCAGCCCTTTCTCCGGAGGAGATGAACCGTTTCGTGGGCGATTTCGAAGCCAAAATCGCCGGCGCCTGGGAGGAGATGGTGCATGGATACCATGAGGGGACCAATCCGCCGGGGATAGACATGCAGGTCGAAGGCCATTTCAGGATGAAACTGGTCTACCGGCTCCTTTCGGAAGACTTGATCGAAGAGATAGGCGCGATATCCGAAGCGGCGGGTTCGACGGTGGAGCATCTTCAGGAAGAGCTCTGCCGGCGAATCGCGGGAATTACCGGGGAAGATATCGGGTTGATTCGCCGGACGATTGCTATGTTTGTGGCAAAAGGATACATCCGTCTCCGGACAGTCAATGACGAGAGGCGCTGGTTCTGGACGCACAACCAGCAGGTCGAACATCTTCCAACGATCCGCGAGTCAACCCGGACGAGGTTTTGAGAAATCCATGGTAATCTCACGCATGCAGCTTGTTCATCTCGGCAGTGGGATGGTGTGAGTGCAAAGAGAGGACGACTCGATGTCTCAGACGCGGACCGATTCCCACGTTTGCTCTGCCCGCCGGCTGATCCGTCCGATTTCTACCCTTCGCAGAACGCCCAGCGTGCGGATCATCGGCAGCTCGTCGAAAAGACCGGAGGCAAGCGCCATTTCATAGACGCAGCGCGGCGCTTGTCCCCCCCGGGAGGAATCTTTAAAGATATCGTGGATGACAAGATAGCCACCGGGGAGAAGATTGGAAACCCAGGCGCTGTAATCGGTGAAGGCGGCCTCAAAGCTGTGGCCGCCGTCGATAAGGATTAGGCTGAGCGGCGTTCTCCAGAAGCGGGCAACCTGCGCAGAGCGGGCGACAATCGGAATGACCGTATCTGCGAGTCCAGCCGCCTGAACGATATTCCGGAAAGTTGGAAATGTGTCGATCCGCCGCGTGAAAGGGTTCAGAAGATCCGGATCGTAATATTCCTGGCCTGGCTGCTGCTCCTCCGATCCCTCGTGGTGGTCGATAGAAAAAAGCAAGGTGCCGACCTCCTGACAGCCGAGACCGAGATAAGCGGCGGAGCCGCCGCAATATCCGCCGATCTCCAGGCAGGGTCCGAGTCGGCCGACCTCCCTGGCCAATTCATACAGCCGTGTTTTCTCATCCTCAGCCATGAATCCCTTGAATTTGATTTTCTTCAATTGTTCGACATTCATTCGCAACCTCCACGATAGCGAAGACAATCCAACTCGATGGCCCAGGAAGCGTCATCAAGATTGAATTCTTCGGTATCCCTCACCATCACAGCCGGAGAGAATCGATTTCCTTTTTGATTTCGATCAATTTCGGGTGGTCCGGCGGGAACTTCCTTTCTGCGGCCTTGAGATGAAAGAGGGCGCTGTCTGTTTTCCCTTTATTCTTGAAATAAAGCGCAAAATAGTAGTGTGAATATCCCGTTTGCCCTGTTTTTCCATAAACGATGGCCAGGTTGTAGTGGATCTCGGGATCATTCGGTCGGATGACCTCCATTTGTTGATACAAAGCAAGGGCGCCGTTCAGATCTCCCAGGGCAACGAGGGTTTTCCCGAGGTAAACGTTTGCATCCGCGTCATCCTTGCGGAGAATGACAGCGGATCGAAGATGGCGGGCGGCTTCGTCGAAATGTCCGAGTTTGAACAGCGCCGTTCCCATGTCGCGCAAAATATCCTGATCGTTCGGAGAAAGCTGAAGCGCCCGTCGAAAATGTTCGATGGCCTCACGGGTCATGCCGAGCTTGTCCTCGGTAACGGCCAGGCCATAGAGGGTATCCGGATCGTCCGGACGTCCTTTCCATTCCTTCTGAAAATAGGGAAGATTGATATCCGGAGATTTCGTATCGAGGAGCAGCAGGATCTGTATCCGCCTCAGATTCCCGTTGATCTGCCTCGCTCCTTCCCGGTAATTTGCAGTCTGAAGCAGTGCGTCGATATAATGACTTCTCTCCTCCGTTCCCGGGTGGGTAAGAAAATAGGAAGGAACGCTATTGGAGTAATATTCGTAGCGCCTCATGATCTTCAGAAAATCAAGCATGGATTTGCCGTCGTATCCGGAGGCGATTAGGTAAGAGAAGCCCGTCCGATCCGCGGCTTCCTCCTGTTCCCTGCTGTATTTCAGAGAAAGGGATGTTGCGGTCGCCAATGAAAAACTGGCCACCGCCGCGGTGGCCTCACCGCCGCCTCCTAAAAAAGCGCCGGCCAGAATGGCGGCCAGCGTGGTGATGCTGATTTTTTTAGATCTTGCGATGTTTTCCGCGATGTGCCTGCCGTTTACATGCGCAATTTCATGGGCAAGCACTCCGGCCAGCTCCGATTCCGTTTCGACGAGATTGATCAGGCCTTGATTCACGTAGACATATCCGCCCGGTGTCGCAAATGCATTGATCGCGGAACTCCGAATGACGGAAAACCGGAAATCAAAAAGCACTCCCTCACCATGGGCGAGAATTCGTTTGCCCAGGAGGGATAGATAGTGGTTGGCGCTTTCATTCTGCAGAAGAAGATTATTCTTCTGTAGTTTCTCGTAAAACTCTTTTCCCAGTTTTTTTTCATCCTCGATGGTGAACGACGACCAGACCGTCCCAGGCAAAAAAACGCCCAAGAAAAAAAATGCTAAAAAAATCGATGGATATAAAGGCTTCGTTGAAATTCCCATTTTATCCGCAACGACCTGCCGTTCCCTCACCAAATCCTGGTCGAGACGAGATCTGCTTTCCGACGCGAGTAATTCTATCTTGTTTGCATGATGCAATCAATAGATTCCTGTCCGAATTGTGTAACCCAATATTTTCCAAAGCTATTTTGCGATCAATAGGATCCATTGTTCCTCCAGCATGGTTCGCTTGTTCGGCATCGTTGTGTGTGATATACATATTCAAAGCAGGATGGGAAGATTGAGCAAAGAGACGAACCGCAAGGGAATGATTCCGACCGAAGAAACGGATACAGTGCAGAGCCGTTTTCGGGATGCCCTTTTCTATGCCGGTCCTGCAATTGCCTATGCCGTACTGATTTATTTTCTCTCCTCCCTTTCAAGCTTACCGGAGGAAGTCCCCGGTTTTTGCGGTTTTGATAAAATAGCTCATTTCTTCGAGTACTTTGTTTTCGGCTGCCTTTTATACCGATGGTTTTCGTCGACAAAACACGATTGCGACCGGCGGTCGGCTTTTTGGATCACAATCGCCGTGGGGACAATCTATGCCCTGACCGATGAGTGGCATCAGTCTTTTGTCCCTGAACGGGACGCCTCGCTTTGGGATGCGATAGTGGATGCGATCGGAATCGGAACAGGCGCGGTGACTTACGATCTGATGCTGCGCAACCTTTTCCCGAGGATGTCCCGTTGAATGAAAAGGGGGCTTTTTTGAACCGACGTCCGATCATTACCATCGACGGTCCGGCTGGGGCCGGGAAGAGCACGATCTGCAGCCTCCTCGCAGCGAGACTATCCTTCATCTGCCTGGAGACGGGCGCCTTATATCGGGCCGAGGCCTACCGTTTGAAATTGCAGGGATGGAACGGCAATCCGGAAAACAGAGCGGACACAAAATGCCTCCCGGACATTGCGCTGAAACAGGATAAGGGACGCACGAGGGTCATTGTGGGCGGAAGGGATGTCACGGAAATCATCCGCACCGAGGAGATCGGCCTGATGGCATCAACCATATCCGCCATGCCCGAGATTCGGCAAAAACTCCTCCCGTTGCAGCGGGAACTGGCTGCCGAGGGAGGGGTGGTTGCCGAAGGGCGTGACATGGGTAGCGTTGTATTTCCCGATGCCGATGTCAAATTCTATCTCGACGCATCGGTTGAAGAAAGGGTCAAAAGACGATACCTGGAGATGAGCAGCAAGGATGCACGTATCAACTGGAAAGATATCGAGAACGATCTGATCCTTCGAGACGGTCAGGACCGTGGACGATTCATATCTCCTCTCGTCGTCCCGGCCGATGCCGTCGTGATCGATTCCTCGAATCAATCCGTCGCGGAGGTTATTGATTTCATGATTTCCGTGATTGAACGCATTCTCCCATCCCGGAAGTGTTTGTAAAAAGAGCCCGGACATCATCGTTTTTGACTTGAATTCACTTGATATTTAAAAATCAGTGTGTTAGTGAGTCATGCCATGCGGTAAAATCACAAAACTTTCAGGGGGGTGTGGGTTGAATGGGTAACGATGATAACGTAATCTCAAATCAGGATGCAGGCGCGATAATCGGTGATGAAGAGGCGACGGGGGCCTCCGGCAATTCTCCGCAGGAGAAAGACGAAAACATCGGTTTCAAGGAATTGTACGAACAGAGCCTGCAATCCGTTCAGATGGGCGGCGTTTTGAATGGCAGGGTGGTGCAGATCAATACGGACTCCGTGATGGTTGACGTCGGCTGGAAAACGGAGGGATACATTCCTGCCAGGGAATTGCGCGACGATCAGGGGAACATTACGATCAATGTCGGCGATGAAATCGAGGTTCTTGTGGATCGACGGGATCAGGATGGAAACCTCGTTCTATCGCGGGACAAAGCCGCCAAGATCAAGATTTGGGATGATGTCAAAGTGGCCTGTGAGCAGAATACGCCGGTCAAGGGAACGGTGGTTGAAAGGGTCAAGGGCGGGCTTTCCGTGGATATCGGAATTCCGGCTTTCCTTCCCGGTTCTCAGGTGGATATCCGCCCGGTCAGAGACTTGGACCGTTATGTCGGTCAATCCTTTCTTTTTAATGTCCTGAAGTATGATAGAAAGAGAAACAATGTCGTCCTCTCGCGGAGAACCATTCTCGAGAAGGAGAGGGAAGCCGAGAAACGCGAGACGCTGCTCCATATCGAAGAGGGGAAAATTGTCGAGGGCGTGATCAAGAATATCACCGATTACGGTCTTTTCATCGATCTGGGTGGAATCGACGGGCTGCTTCACGTGACGGATATCTCCTGGGGAAGAATTACAAGACCGTCCGACCATTTCTCCAAGGGGGAAAAGATCCGGGTCAAGGTACTGTCGTTTGACCGGGAAAAGGAGCGGGTTGCTTTGGGCCTAAAGCAATTGGCGCTGAACCCATGGGAAACGATCAAAGATAAATACCCCATCCATTCCATCGTAGAAGGTCGCGTCGTGAATCTGACCGACTACGGTGTTTTTGTGGAACTGGAAACCGGGGTGGAGGGACTGATTCATGTTTCCGAAATGTTCTGGACCCGCGAAATCAAACATCCCTCCAAAGTATTGTCGGTCGGCCAGCGCGTTCAAGTTATGATTTTGGACATCAATACCGATACAAAGCGCATCTCCCTGGGGCTGAAACAAACCACCGCCAATCCCTGGGAGACGCTGAAGACAAAATATCCGGAGGGAAGCGTCATCAAAGGGGTTATCCGAAACATCACCAATTTCGGAATATTTGTGGGTGTTGAAGAGGGAATCGACGGTCTCATCCACATGTCGGACATTTCCTGGAAACAACGGGTGAAACATCCCTCTGAAATGTTCAAGAAGGGACAGGAAATAGAAGCGATGGTCCTGAACATTGATGTTGAGCATGAAAAATTTTCTCTGGGATTGAAACAGATCGAAAAGAATCCGTGGGAGGAATTGAGCGCGCGTTATCCTGCCGGATCGATCGTTTCCGGTAAAGTCACCAATATTACCGACTTTGGAATTTTCGTTGAAATCGAAGCGGGCATCGAGGGTCTTGTCCATATCTCCGAACTGAGTTCGCGCCGGGTTAAATCCTCATCCGAATTATTCGCTCTTGGCGATTCGGTATCCGCCGTCGTCAAAAACGTGGATTCGAAAAGCCGAAAGATCCGGCTGAGCATCAAGGATTATGAGGCGGGTACGGAAGGGAATACCGTCAATCAGTATATCAACAACCGGGAGAATATCGGGTCCAGTCTGAGCAAAGCGCTGGCCGATGTCAAAATCGTGGAAACTGAGGAATAGCGAACACGTTCGGGGCTGATGCGAAAAAAGGAGCTATGAGAAGGCATCCGGTAATAATAGGCATCTGCCTCCTGGTATTGATCGGCATGGTCTTCTTCATGGTGATTTACGGATTGGGCCTTTTCCGCGGGGCGGATTCGTTCGGTCTTGGCGAGAGGATCGGTGTCGTCCGGATCGAAGGGATTATAGGCGACGCCGGGGAGATTGTCGACCAAATCAAGGAGTTCGCGGAAGACAAAAGCATACGGGCCGTCGTGCTCAGGCTGGACACGCCCGGCGGAAGCGTTGCGCCGGCTCAGGAAATCTACCAAGCTGTGCGTGAGCTTCGCAAAAACAAGAAGGTCGTGGTCTCGATGGGGGCGGTTGCCGCCTCGGGAGGATACCTAATTGCCGTGGCTGCAGACAAGATTGTTGCCAATCCCGGAACGATCACCGGCAGTATATCGGCCGTCATGCATTACGCCAATGTCGAAGAGTTGCTCAGGAAGGTAGGAGTCCGTTCATCCGTAATAAAAAGCGGAAAATTCAAGGATATCGGTTCTCCAACCCGCGACATGACTGCGGAAGAGCGAGCGTTGATTCAGGGCATCATTGATGACATTTACAACCAGTTCGTAAACACCATTTCCGAAAACCGCAATATTCCGCTGTCCAAGATCCTTCCACTGGCGGACGGAAGGATTTTTACCGGCAGACAGGCGAAAGAATTGGGTTTGATCGACGATCTCGGGGGACTCCAAGACGCTGTCCGTCTGGCGTCCCGTTTGTCCGGCAGCGATGAAAAACCAGAAATTGTCTACGGAGAAAGAAAACAAAAAAGCCTTTTGAAGTATCTGATTCGTGCAATGACAAGCGCTGTGGCGCAGGAAATCCGCGAAGGGGCTGCGGAGTCGCTCGGTGCGCAGTATCTTCTTCAATAAAGGATTCATCCGGCCTACTTACCAAATACAGCTATGGACTATAAAACCATTCTTGTTGAAAAAAAGCCTGGGTATGCTGTCGTAACGCTTCACCGTCCCACGGAAATGAATGCGCTTTCCCGCGAAATGCGCATGGAACTTGAGGATTGCTTCGACTCCCTGCAAGAGGATCGTGAAGTCCGCGTCATTATCCTCACCGGGGGGGATTATCTCTTTTCGGCAGGAATGGATCTGAAGGAGATGACCGGTGTTCTCGATGCAGATGTCAAAGAGTATTTTCATTCCATCACCCGCTATTTGCGTAAGATTTACGGGTGCAGGAAGCCTGTTATTGCCGCGGTAGGAGGTATTGCGCTTGGCGGTGGGTTTAATCTGGCAACCGTCTGCGATCTGATTGTCGCCTCGGAAAGCGCAATCTTCGGCCATCCCGAACTGAAATTTGGCATCAATCCCCTGTTCGATCCGCTGCGGCAGATCATCGGCAGATCCAAAGCGAAGGAGCTCACCATGCTGGGAGAACCGATCGGTGCGAGGGAGGCTTTGCGGATCGGGCTGGTGAACAAGGTGGCCCCGCCCGAGAAGCTGATGGCGGAAGCTGAATCGATGGCAACGGAATTGGCCAAACGTTCACCGGAAGCGATCGAGGCGGTCAAAAGGATGTCTGAAACCACCCCACACCTGGACAAGCAATCCGCACTCGATTTGGAAATCGACATGGAGGCATATCTTTTTTCAAGGACGGAAAGAAAGCAGCATATGCAAGAATTTATGGAAGCCCTGAAAAATCGAAAAAAACAAAGGTAATGCCAGTCGTTTCCCAACCCGGCTTTAGAGATTCCATAAACGTCAAATCACATCCCAGTCGCTGCCCGGCGATGCAAAATCACGGAGCTGATCTCTCCTTTTTTTGTGCTGCAATTTTTTCAGTGCCTTGGCTTCAATCTGTCTGATTCGTTCTCGGGTGACCCCCATCATTTCACCGACTTCTTCCAGCGTGAACGGCCCAAAGTTACAGGCAACCCATGTGCAATTGAAAAAGGTCTCATTTTTCAGACGCCACTCACAGACGGCATCCTGGCAGATTTCGGTGATCGAACAGCCCTTCTTGCGGCATTTATAAATATGGTTCAAGGCTTGGGTCTCCTTTGGTGGACATGATTTTTTTAAGATATGGTTGCAGTGCATATTTGTCAATCATAAAACAGCAGGATGAAACGCCGGATACGGATTCAGACAACAACGCCTATCCGGAACGATCAATAACCGACAGCTTGGCCGTCCTTTCGCGGATCCGATCCGGCGCAGTAACCTACGGGCATCCGATGGATGATCTGTCCGCCGCCGTAAACAGAGGTTGGCATGCTCCCAGTCAACAGATGGCCACGCCTCATCAGCGATTCTCGGATTTCCGGACCGAAGCCCGGCTCCAGTGAGAGACGGCAATCCTCATCCAGATACCAGCGGGGGGCATCGACCGCCGTTTGCGGGTTTTGGCCGCCGACAAAGATGCGGATCATCATTTGAAGGTGTCCCTGCGCCTGCATGTGAGCACCCATCACGCCGAAAGAAATCAGCGGAACTCCGTCCTTCATCACAAATCCGGGAATGATGGTGTGAAATGGTCGTTTTCTGCCGGCGACGCGGTTCGGATGATCCGCTTCCATTGTGAAACCCGCACCCCGATTCTGGAGACTGATTCCTGTGCCGGGAATGACGATCCCCGATCCGAAACCGATATAATTGGACTGAATGTAGGAGACCATTCGTCCCTGTTCATCGGCGGCGGTCAGATAGACTGTTCCGCCATCGTGCGGAATTGCGGAGAATGGATGGGATGCCTGATCCAGACGAATCGCTTCGGCTTCCTCCTTCAGATAAACGTCACCAAGAAAATCGGACGGATTTGCCGTCATCGAGACCGGATCGGCGATGTGCCGTTGCGCCATGGAAAATGACCGCTTCATCGCCTCGATCTGAAGGTGTAGGCTGTCCGCCGTATCAATGGGATACTGTTCAATTGAAAGATGTTTCAGAATCCCCAGCGCGATAAGAACGGTCAATCCCTGACCGTTCGGCGGAAGTTCATAGACATCCACTCCGTTCCAATGGATCGAAAGCGGGGTTACCCATTCGGTGTGGTGATCGGCGAGATCCCTTTCGGACAGGCAACCGCCTGTATCGCTTGAAAAGCGGAGGATTTTTCGCGCAAGCTCTCCACGATACAAGGATTCTCCATCTGTTTTGGCGAGAATCTGCAGCGTATTCGATAGTCCGGGGGGATGAAACCAATCCCCCGGAAGAGGGGGCCGCCCCCCGGGAAAGAACGTTTTTAGTAAGTCGGGGAAATCTCTATAGAGACGATGTGCTTCCGACCACTTTTTCGCCGTTATGGGGCCGACCATAAAACCCCGCGATGCGTAATCGATGGCGGGTTCGAAAAGATCGGGGAAGGGAAGCGCGCCGAACCGCCGTGAGAGGGTGGACCACATATCCACGGCTCCGGGAATCGTGACCGCATTCCAACCCAGTCGAGGCATACGGGTACAGCCGGCAAAATGATCCGGAGTCCAAGCTTCCGGTGATCGGCCTGAACCGTTCAAACCGTGCAGCTTATTTCCATCCCAGACCAGCGCGAAGGCATCGCTGCCGATCCCGTTGCCGGTCGGTTCTACAACCGTAAGCGCAATCGCGGTCGATAACGCCGCATCCACGGCATTCCCACCGCGGAGCAGCATTCGGAGACCGGCCTGTGCCGCCAACGGCTGCGATGCGGCCACCACATTTCGCGCGAACACCGGCATTCGTTGGGAAGGATATGGAAAATCCCATTTCAAGGGCATTTTGACAATTCTCCACGAGATACATTACGGTGAACGGCGATTTCGCAGATCCATGGAAATCGCTTGGTCAGAAACGCATCTTGAAATCGATTAAAACCGCATTTTGTCTGCCGGTCTTCGTTCCGGGACGATCATCTCTTCCGTTCTGTCCTCGTTCCACGAGGACGAGACATAGAGACTTCAGTAACAGCGCCCGTACTCTCGTACATCCTCCGTCCGATAATCGCAGGGACAGATAATGTCGCGGTCCCATTCGCGGTTTCCCGACGCCAATCGACAGGGACAGCACATATAGCCATAGCGCTCACGGTTCAGCAAAAGCGCACGGAGCAAATCGAAGACTTTGTCCCGATCGCGGTTGAAGAAATATCCCAGCGGCTCTTGAATTTTTCGCAAGGTTTCGTACAGCTTTTCCGGCGTCATAGCCCGAGGGTCTCCCGGAGGTTTTTTTCATTGAATCCGATGATCACCGTTTCACCAATCAAGATGGTCGGAAAGCTGCATCCGGGGTTATATCTGCGAACTTCATCGAGGGTGTTTTTCCTGGCTTCGCCGGCCAAAAGGTCCACATCGGTATATTCATGATCCACGGCATGGTTTGACATGAATTGTTTTGCGGCCTTGCAGTGGCCGCAGGTGCTGAGCGTATACATTTTGACGGTCATGGTTTGCCTCCATTTCGGTCGATCCACGGGCTATTCAGTATGAGGAAAACACGGTTTTGTCAAGAAAGATGTCATTGTCGCAAAGAATTCCGTTCGAGAAAACCGATTTGTGAGAAGAACTGTAGAAAACTTGCGTCATACATCTTGACTTTTCCGTCCGCTGCGTGTATGCGCATCGCGGTTCAAGGGATGTGCATTGGATCGTTATGCCGATAAATATTAGGGGAGATAATGAAGAAATCGATTCAGACAAGGGGGAAACCAATGGCCTTCGAAATCAATGATCTGAATGTTCCACACCGTCTTTTGCTCGGCCCCGGCCCAAGCGCCGTTCATCCTCGTGTTCTGCGCACAATGAGCACAGAACTGATCGGTTATCTTGATCCGGAATGGATCGCGCTGATGGACGAGGAGCAGGCGCTGCTTCGGGCCGTATTTCAGACGGAGAACAAGATGACCTTCCCGATGTCCGGCACAGGCAGTGCGGGAATGGAAACAGCTTTTTGCAACTTCGTGGAACCGGGCGAGACGGTCGTGATCGGTTGCAACGGCTATTTCAGCGAACGGATGTGCGAAATGGCGAAGATCTACGGCGCCAACGTAAAAAGGATCGAAAAGCCCTGGGGTGATATATTTACTTCTGACGAAATCGAAGCGGCCCTGGTTGAAAACAAGCCGGTCAAGATACTGGCTCTTGTGCATGGGGAGACTTCCACCGGAGCGCTTCAACCGCTTGAGGGGATGTCCGACATCGTTCAACGGAACGGTGCCCTTTTCCTGATTGACTGTGTCACATCTCTGGGCGGCGTCCCCCTGAAAATCGACGATTGGGGGATAGATGTCGCATACAGCGCATCGCAAAAATGTCTCAGCTGCCCGCCGGGTCTTTCCCCATTCACTGTGAGCGATCGCGCGCGAGAAATTTTATACAGGCGAAAAACCCGCGTGTCAAACTGGTACCTCGACCTGACGATGATCGAAAAATATTGGAATCAGGATAGAGTATATCATCACACCCCTTCCACGACTCTCCATTATGGTTTTCGCGAAGGATTGCGACTCATCCTTGAAGAAGGCCTGGAGGATCGCTGGTCTCGCCATCAAACCGTGGTGGAGTATCTCTGGGATAAAATGGAGACCCTCGGTTTACAGCTCTTCGTCCCCAAACGGCACCGCCTCTCCTCACTGAGTACGGTTTGCGTTCCCGAAGGAATCGACGATGCAGCCGTCCGGACACGACTTCGCGAGATTTATAACATCGACATTGCCGGAGGATTCGGTCCCTTGAAAGGAAAGATCTGGCGCATCGGACTGATGGGTTTTTCGAGCCGAAGGGAAAATGTA
>JAQTRB010000128.1 GCA_028712015.1 Syntrophales bacterium | reverse complement strand
CAAGACGGATGATGAGGCAAGGCATCTGCTGAAACTGATGGGCATGCCGTTTAGGAACTAACAAGTCAGGAACTATCTCTGGAGGGAAGAGTGGCAAAGACATCCTTGATTGTAAAGGCCAAGAGAAAAATGAAATTTGCGGTGAGAAATTACAACCGCTGTCCGATTTGCGGAAGACCGAGGGCGTATTACCGCAAGTTTGACATGTGCAGGATATGCCTTAGGAATTTATCCTTGAAGGGGGAAATTCCAGGTGTGATCAAGTCGAGCTGGTAGAAAGGGAGCGACGATATGGGGATGACCGATCCGATCGCGGATATGCTCACCAGGATCAGAAATGCGAACCGCGTTCACTTCAAGAGCGTGGATGTTCTGAACTCGCGGATTAATCTGAGCATGGCGAAGGTGTTAAAGAAATCCGGATACATCAGCGGTTATGACATCAAGAAGGATCCGCGCGCGCATGATGTGCTGCGAATCTATATGAAATACCCGGATGCAAAGAGGACCGTGATCACCGATATTCAGCGGGTCAGCAAGCCGGGAAGGCGGGTTTACGTGAAAAGCGTGAAAATTTCCCAGGTGCTCAACGGTTATGGAATATCCATTCTTTCCACCTCCAAGGGCGTCATGACGGATAAGGAAGCGAGAGAATTGAGCCTGGGTGGAGAACTGCTGTGCAACGTATGGTAGGTTGACCAACGATGCGGACGGATCTACCATCCGTCCCCCGGTCAGGATCGAGAAGGAACGAGAGAGGATCTCATGTCAAGAATTGGTAAAATACCCGTTGAAATTCCGACTGGTGTGAAAATCAGACGTGAACAATCCATGATCACGGTTGAAGGTCCCAAGGGAAAGCTTTCCTTGAAAGTGCCCAAGGGCATCGACGTTGTTCTGGAGGACCGGGCCATAGCGGTGACGAGGCCGTCCGACGCAAGGATGGACAGATCTTTTCATGGGTTGGTCAGAACCCTGGTGGCCAATATGGTCAAGGGGGTCAGTGTCGGCTTCGAGAAGAAACTGGAGATTTCCGGAGTCGGATACCGTGCGGAAGTGGCAGGTCATATGCTGAAACTGATCATCGGTTTTTCCGCGCCGCTCGAATATCCGATACCGAAGGGGATTGAGATCAAGGTCGATAAATTGATCAACATTGCGGTCAGCGGCATCGACAAGCAATTGGTCGGACGTGTTGCGGCGGAGATCCGGAGCCTGAAAAAACCGGAACCGTACAAGGGTAAGGGCATCAAATATGTCGGCGAACAGATCAGACGCAAGGTCGGCAAATCAGTGGGCGCCTAAGTTTTTCGTGTCGCCGGCCATGTTCCGGCGCACCCCGTGAAGAGGTAGGACATTGGCAACGAAAAGAATTGAAAAAGTCAGAAGCAAACGGAAGATGAGGGTGAGGGGGAAGGTCAAGGGTACCGAGAAGCGGCCCCGTCTTTCCATATTCAGGTCCGCGATCCATATCTATGCCCAGGCCATTGCCGATGATTCCGGAAGGACCTTGGCGGAGGCCTCGACGCTAAGCAAGGATCTGGCGGGTTCCCTGGCCGGCCTGAAAAAGGTCGATGAGGCCAAGGCGGTTGGGAATCTCCTGGCCAAGCGCCTTCGGGATGCCGGGATCGAAGATGTTGTCTTCGATCGGGGAAGGTTTCTGTATCACGGCAGGGTGAAGGCTCTGGCCGATGGCGCGAGGGAGGCGGGACTGAAGTTTTAGTCTACGATTCGACAAACCACAGCGAAGGATGATTGTAGGAAACGAAGATTATGGAAGAATTGGAACTTCTCGACAGGGTGATTACGATTAACAGAACGGCCAAGGTTGTCAAAGGCGGACGGCGGTTTCGGTTCAGTGCCGTGGTTGTCGTCGGTGATGGAAAAGGGTCCGTCGGCGCTGGCTTGGGAAAGGCCCATGAAGTTCCCGAGGCGATCCGCAAAGGGATGGAGCAGGCCAAGAAGTCGATGACCCGTGTGGCGGTGGTCAATCGGACAATCCCCTACAGTATCGTAGGGCATTACGGGGCCGGCAAGGTTCTGCTGAAACCCGCGTCGGAAGGGACTGGTTTGATTGCGGGCGGGGCGGTACGCGCCGTACTGGAAGTGGCCGGCGTACACAATATTCTGACGAAATGCCTTGGATCGCATAACCCGCACAACTTGGTCAAGGCAACCATTGCGGGATTGGAACAGTTGAGGGTGCCATCCGACATCCTTGGCGCCAGGGGAAAAAGCGTTACGGAAAATTAGGATTGAAAGGGACAGGCTGCGGGTACAATGCTCAAGATTACGCTGGTTCACAGTTATATCGGCAGACCGGAGGCTCAACGCAGGGTCCTTCGCGGCATGGGACTGGGAAAGATCAGCCAGAGCGTGCTGTTGAAGGATACGCCGGAAATCCGTGGGATGATTCGCAAGGTCGATCACCTGGTGTCTGCGGTGGAAGTTGAGGGGAACGGCTTATGAATCTGGGAACGTTGAAACCACCGGAAGGTTCGCGGAAAAAGAAAAAGCGGGTCGGTCGCGGCGACGGCTCGGGGCACGGAGGAACATCCGGAAAGGGCGCCAAGGGTCAGAATGCCCGTTCGGGACACAGTGTCCGTTCCAATTTCGAGGGGGGGCAGATGCCCATTACCCGAAGGATGCCCAAACGGGGATTCAAAAATCCGATGAGACGGGTCATTGCGATCGTCAATATCGAACAGATGAAGGGCTTTCAGGCGGGAACCGTCGTAGACCGTGAAATGCTTACGGCGGCCGGTCTGGTCTCGGGCCGTATCGACGGGGTCAAGATCCTGGGAAACGGTGAGATCAATTTTCCCCTTTCCGTGAAGGTGGATCTGGTCAGCCGCGTGGCAAGAGAGAAGATTGAAGCCGCCGGCGGTCAAATTATAGAGGTCATCTGAGTTGTTAGAAGGCTTAAAAAATATCTCCAAGATACCGGAACTCCAGAAGAGAATTCTGTTTTCCTTTCTGCTGTTGGCGGTGTACCGGATCGGCGCCCATGTGCCGACGCCCGGGATCGATACGGCGGCGCTGGCGGCCTTCTTTGAGCAGGCCAAGGGATCGCTGCTGGGGCTCTTTGATATGTTTGCGGGCGGCGCGCTGAGCAATCTGTCGGTCTTTGCCCTCGGGATCATGCCCTATATCAGCGCGTCGATCATCCTCCAGCTGCTGACCGTGGCCGTACCCCACTTGGAGAAACTGTCCAAGGAAGGAGAAGCGGGCCGGAGAAAGATCACGCAGTATACGCGTTACGGAACGGTGCTCTTAAGCCTCATTCAGGGCTTTGGAATCGCCATTGGTCTGGAGAACATGGCCGGCCCGACGGGGGCGTCGATCGTGATCAATACCGGCTGGGCCTTCCGGCTGATGACCGTGATCACCTTGACGGCGGGTACGGCATTCATCATGTGGCTCGGAGAACAGATTACAGAGAAGGGGATCGGGAACGGCATTTCGCTGATCATCTTCGCGGGTATCGTCTGCCGCGGGCCGGAGGCGATCATCAACACCTTCCGTTTGCTCTTCTCGGGAGAGATGGGCATTTTCTTCATCATCATTCTGATCCTGATGATGGTGCTGGTGATCGGCGTCATCGTTTTCGTGGAGAGCGGCCAGAGACGGATTCCGGTACAGTACGCGAAACGGGTGGTCGGACGGAAGATGTACGGCGGTCAGTCAACCCATCTGCCGTTGAAGGTCAATTCGGCCGGGGTGATCCCGCCGATCTTTGCCTCGTCGATCATCATGTTTCCGGCAACGATCGCCAATTTCATCCCGCATCCCTGGATGAAATCGGTCGCGGCGGCGATGATCCCGGGCAGGGTCGGGTATGAGCTGCTCTATGTGGCGTTCATCGTCTTTTTCTGCTTCTTCTATACGGCGGTGACCTTCAATCCGGTGGATGTGGCGGACAATATGAAGAAATACGGGGGATATGTCCCCGGGATCCGGCCCGGCAAGAAGACGGCCGAGTATATCGACGATGTCCTGACGAAGCTCACCTTCGGAGGCGCCATTTACGTTTCGGCCGTCTGCGTGCTTCCCAGCATCCTGATCAGCTCTTTCAATGTTCCGTTCTATTTCGGCGGCACCGCCCTTCTGATCGTCGTCGGGGTTGCTCTGGACACGGCGGGACAGATCGAAACCCATCTTCTGACCCGGCAGTATGAAGGTTTCATGAAGAAGGGGCGTATTGCCAGAAGGCGCTGAGGGCATGATGGCCTTCGGATACGTGGGATCAAGGTCATGGTCGTCCTGAAGCTGCCTGAAGAGGTTTCCCGGCTGAGGATCAGCAATCGGATCGTTGCGGAGATTTTGGCGGAGCTGAGGGAACGGGTGAAACCGGGCGAGACCACGCGAGAGCTCAACCGGCTGTCGGAAGAACTTTCGCGGAAGAACCGGGTGATTCCGGCGTTCAAGGGGTACCGAGGTTATCCCTTTGCTCTCTGCACATCGGTGAACGGTGAGGTGGTCCATGGCATGCCTTCCGATCGGCCGCTGTTGACCGGTGATATCCTGAGTCTGGATTTTGGGGTTATTTACAAGGGATATTATGGAGATGCCGCGATCACGGTTCCCGTGGGGAACGTATCGGCCGCGGCGACGCGGCTGATGAGAGTAACCGAGCAAGGTCTCTACAACGGAATTGAACAGGCGCTGGCGGGCAACCGCCTCGGAGACATTTCCGCCGCCGTTCAAGGGTGCGTCGAGGCGGCCGGGTTTTCGGTCGTCAGGGATTTTGTGGGCCATGGAATCGGCAAGAGCATGCATGAGGATCCGCAGATTCCCAATTACGGCGTGCCGGGAAGAGGCATCGAACTCCGGCCGGGCATGGTCTTGGCGATCGAACCGATGGTGAATCAGGGGGGATACCGGGTGAGGGTTCTCTCCGACGGGTGGACGGTGGTGACCGAGGACGGAAGCCTTTCCGCCCACTTCGAGCATTCCGTGGCGATTACGGAAAACGGGCCGGAGATCCTGAGCCGGATACAGTAGCGGTGGTGGCATGGAGACGGTTTTGAAATCCATCCCCGAACGGAGATTATGGCGAAAGAAGAAGCGATAGAGGTCGAGGGACGGGTGATTGAACCGTTGCCCAATGCCATGTTTCGGGTGGAACTGGAGAACGGTCATCGCGTTCTGGCCCACATTTCCGGTAAGATGAGGATGCATTTCATCAAGATCTTGCCCGGCGACAAGGTGACGGTGGAGCTGTCCCCCTATGATCTGACGCGGGGAAGAATTGTATACAGGACAAAATAGCGAAGGCGATGCGGAGGCTGATGAACCTTCCGTCGGCGGATTGAGGGGTATTGAGCGTGAAAGTACGTTCTTCGGTCAAAAAAATTTGCGAGAAATGTAAGATTGTCAAGCGACGCGGTGTGTTACGCGTGATTTGTGAAAATCCGAAGCACAAGCAGCGTCAGGGATAGGGATTCGATACTCAGGAGGTTGACCGGTGGCCAGAATTGCAGGTGTGGATTTACCCAAAAACAAGAGG